>CAYNRD010000435.1:0-2650 GCA_964399515.1 uncultured Mycobacteriaceae bacterium
CCGATTTCGGCGGCGAGGTCGAGCGGATCCTGGGCATGGTCGATGGCGTGGTGCTGCTGGTCGATGCGTCCGAAGGCCCGATGCCCCAGACCAAGTTCGTGCTGTCCAAGGCCTTGGCCATGGGCCTGCGGCCGATCGCGGTGATCAACAAGATCGACAAGCCCGACGAGCGGGCGGACGAGGTGCTGGACGAGGTCTTCGACCTGTTCGCCGCCCTGGACGCCGATGAGAACCAGCTGGATTTCCCGGTCCTGTACGCATCGGCCAAGCAGGGCTTCGCCCGGCTGGAGCGGGAGGACGACGGCGACACCCTGGCGCCGCTGTTGGACCTGATCATTGACCACGTGCCCCAGCCCAAGGTGGAGGAGGGCCCGTTCCGGGTCCTGGCCACAACGCTGGAGGCGGATCCCTATCTGGGCCGGATTTTGACCGGCCGCATCCTGTCGGGCAGCGTCAAGCCCAACCAGACGGTCAAGGCCCTGCGCCGGGACGGCACGGTGATCGAACAGGGCCGCATCTCCAAGGTGCTGGCCTTCCGGGGCACCGAGCGCCAGCCGATCGAGGAGGGGGTCGCCGGCGACATCGTGGCCCTGGCCGGCCTGTCCGCGTCCACGGTCGCCGACACCCTGTGCGAGCCGTCGGTGACATCCCCCGTCGACGCCCAGCCGATCGACCCGCCGACCCTGGCGATGACCTTTTCCGTCAATGACAGCCCGCTGGCCGGCACCGAGGGCGACAAGGTCACCAGCCGGGCGATCGGCGACCGCCTGGCCCGGGAAGCGGAAGGCAATGTGGCCCTGCGCATCGCCACCAGCGAAAGCAAGGACAGCTTCGAGGTTGCCGGCCGGGGAGAGCTGCAATTGTCGATCCTGATCGAGACCATGCGTCGGGAAGGCTTCGAGCTGTCGGTGTCCCGGCCGCGGGTGGTGTTCAAGACCAATGACGCGGGCCAGAAGCTGGAGCCGATCGAGGAAGCCACCATCGATGTGGACGAGGAGCATTCCGGGGTCGTCGTCCAGAAGCTGTCCGAGCGCAAGGGCGAGCTGGTGGAAATGCGCCCGTCCGGCGGCGGCAAGCAGCGCATCGTGATGCTGATCCCCGCGCGCGGGCTGATCGGCTACCATTCGGAATTTATGACCGACACCAAGGGCACCGGGGTCATGAACCGGATTTTCCACGACTACGCGCCCTATAAGGGGCCGATCCAGCACCGGCACACCGGCGTCTTGATCTCCAACGCCCAGGGCGACGCCGTGGCCTACGCCCTGTTCCAGCTGGAGGACCGGGGGCCGATGATGGTCGATCCGGGCGACCGGGTCTATGAAGGCATGATCGTGGGCGAGCACACCCGCGGCAACGACCTGGAAGTGAACGTGCTGAAGGCCAAGAAACTCAGCAATGTCCGCGCCGCCGGCAAGGATGAGAACATCCTGCTGACCCCGCCGATCCGGCTGACCTTGGAGAAGGCGCTGAGCTACATCGCCGACGACGAATTGGTCGAAGTGACGCCGAAATCGATCCGGTTGCGAAAACGCCTGTTGGACCCCCATGAGCGCAAGCGCGAGTCCCGGAAGGCCAGCTGACATGGGGCAGCCGGGCGCCGAGCTTCAGGCCGTTATGGCCCGGGTTCAGGCCCTGCGGCAGGCGGGCAAGCCCGTGGACGCCCTGAAACTGCTGGACCAGGTTCTGGTGGCGGCACCGGATTTCCTGCCCGCTTGGGCCATCGCCGGCACCGTGTCGGCGGAACAGGGGCTGCACGACCAGGCGGTCACCTGCTTTCGCCGCTGCGCGGCCCTGAAGCCGGGCCATGGCCCAACCCTGTACCATCTGGGCCGGGCCCTGGCCGCCACCGGCCAGGCCGAGGAGGCACTGGCCCAGCACATCGCCGCCTGTGACCGGGAGCCCGGCAATGCCAGCTTTTGGCAGGCGCTGAGCGCCGCCCATCTGCGCCTGCGCGACCCGTCCCCGGCCCTGGCCGCGATCGACCGGGCGCTGGCGCTGGCGCCGGACAGCCCCCAGGCCCACCGGGCGCGCGGCCTGGCCTTGGAAAAACTGGACGGCCGGGGCGAGGACGCGGCCGAGGCGTTCGGGAAGGCCGCGGCCTTGAAACCCGGCTGGACGGCGCCGTTGGAAAACCTGGCCCATCTGCGCCGGCGCCAGGGCGACATGGCGGGGGTGGTGGCCGCCTGCGACCTGTGGCTTGCCCAGAGCCCCCAGGCGGTCAAGGCCTTCACCCTGAAGGGGTTGGCACTGCGCGACATGGGCCGGGAGCCGGAGGCGGCGGCCCTGTTCGACTTCGACCGGTTCGTGCGGGTGCGGGATCTGGATCCCCCGCCGGGCTGGCCGGACCTGGACAGCTTCGCGGCGGCCGTGGCCGATCACGCCGCCAACCACCCGACCATGGCGGTGCCGGACCGGGCCCACCCGGCCTATCACAACGACCGGGTGCATTTTTCCGGTGAGCTGTTGTCGGGGCAGGACGGGCCGGCCGCCGCCCTGGGCCGGCAATTCGATGCCGCCGTCCGCGACTACATCGAAACCGTGATCCGCGCGCCCGCGAACCGGCAGCACCCCTTCGCCGCCAACATCCCCGAACGGTGGCGGCTGAACACCTGGGCCACGCTGCTGAAGGGCCAGGGCAACCTGGACC
>CAYNRD010000436.1:0-2648 GCA_964399515.1 uncultured Mycobacteriaceae bacterium
GGAGATCCTGGCCGGCATCCCGACCGTGGTGTTCGGCTTCTTCGCCGTCCTGACCGTCGCCCCCCTGGTGCGGGAGTTCGGGGAGTGGCTGGATGCCGTGCTGCCATTCCTGGACATCAACCCCTCGGCCAATTCGGCGCTCGCCGCCGGCGTGGTGATGGGCATCATGATCGTACCGTTCATCTCCTCCCTGTCCGATGACGTGATCAACGCCGTGCCCCAGTCCCTCAGGGACGGGTCGGCCGGCCTGGGAGCGACCAAGTCGGAGACGATCCGCCAGGTGATCCTGCCGGCCGCCTTGCCGGGCATCGTCGGCGCCATGCTGCTGGCGGTCAGCCGCGCGATTGGGGAGACCATGATCGTGGTCATGGCCGCGGGCCTGAACGCCAACCTGACCCTGAACCCGTTCGATCAGGTGACGACCGTGACCGTGCAGATCGCAACGCTGCTGGTCGGCGACCAGGAGTTCGACACGCCCAAGACCTTGTCGGTGTTCGCCCTTGGCCTGGTGCTGTTCGCGGTCACCCTGTGCCTGAACATGATCGCCCTGCGCGTGGTGCAGAAATATCGGGAGAAGTATGACTGATGGTTGACGCGACCGCTCCCACCCCCGCCGCCGGCAGCGCCGGCGAGCGCCGCCACGCGGGCCTGCCGGACAACACCTATCACCGGTCCGAGGTGGCCCAACAGCGCCTGGCCAAGCGCTATCGCGAGGAAAACTGGTTCAAGGCCTTCGGCATCGCCGCGATCAGCATCGCGATCGCCATGCTGGTGGTGTTGCTGGGCAGCATCATCAGCTCCTCACTCCCGGCCTTCACCCAGACCTATCTGACCCTCGACATCGAAATCGACCCCGAACAGGCGCTGTCGGGCGGCGATTATGACGGGTTGGCGGTGGACGCGATCTCCGACCGCCTTGGCGGGCTGACCCGAAGCCAGCGGGTGACGGCCGGTCGCCTGTTGAACCGGGCCTCGACCGGCGAGATCGCCACCCAGGTCGCGAACAATTTCGAAACCATGCTGGACAGCACGGTGACCTTCGATTTCGACGTCGGCCCGCAGGTGCTGCCCCTGATCAACGGCGATCTGCCGGCGGGCTTGGCCAGCCAGATCCAGGCCGCCGATCCCTTGGCCCTGGAAGCCGCCGACGCGGAGGGCACGGTGCCGCCCGGCATTGATGCCGCCGCCGTGGATGAAGCGCGGCTGACCCGGCGCTTGGCCCAAACGCAAGACCTTTTGAACTGGATCGACTCCCTCCGGGATCAGGGCGTGTTGCGCCGGGTCGCGGGCGAGTGGCAGCTGACCCTGGATATCGAGCTGGACTCCTTCATCCTGCTGGGGGCCGGCGATTATCAGGGCATGATCCAGGACTCCTTCTATGCCCTGTTCCCGGAAGTGGATGACCTGTCCGCGGGCGATCGGCGCCAGGCCCGGCGGGACCTGCGGGACATGCTCAGCCCGGGCGGCGGGTTCGAGCTGCGCCCGATCGTCCGGAACGATCCGTCCCTGCTGGGTCAGACCTATACCCTGACCTTCCCGGTGTCCGACCCGATCGACCAGCTGCGCAAGGGCTTCATCGACACCAACGCCCCCGAAGCGCAACGGACCGTCAACGACGATCAGCTCGCCTGGTACAACAGCCTGGTCGACCGGGGCGTGATCGAGGGCCAGTTCAACACCCAGCTGTTCACCGGCGCCAACTCCCAGCAGCCGGAACTGGCCGGTCTGTGGGCCGCCGTGGTCGGCTCGATCCTGACCCTGTTCCTGTGCCTGATCCTGACCTTCCCGATCGCGGTTTCGGCGGCGGTTTACCTGGAAGAGTTCGCGCCCAAGGCGTGGTGGACCGACATCATCGAGGTCAACATCAACAACCTGGCCGCGGTGCCGTCGATCGTGTTCGGCCTGTTGGGTTTGGCGGTGTTCATCCAGTTCTTCGGCATGCCGCGCTCGGCGCCGTTGGTCGGGGGCTGCGTGCTGGCGCTCATGACCATGCCGACGATCATCATCGCCGGGCGGGCGGCGTTGAAGGCCGTGCCGCCGTCCATCCGGGAAGCGGCCCTGGGCATGGGTGCCTCCCGCGTGCAGACCGTCTTCCACCACGTCCTGCCGCTGGCGATGCCCGGCATCCTGACCGGCACCATCATCGGCATGGCCCAGTCCTTGGGTGAGACCGCGCCGCTGTTGATGATCGGCATGGTCAACTTCGTCCAGGATGTTCCGTCGGGCTTCACCTCGCCGGCGACGGTGCTGCCGGTGCAGATCTTCATGTGGGCAAGCCTGCCCGACAAAGGTTTCGTGGCCAAGACCTCCGCGGCGATCGTCGTGCTGCTGGTGCTCTTGGTCTTCATGAACGCCATGGCCATCTGGCTGCGGCGCCGCTTCGAACGACGGTGGTGAGACCCATGAGCACTGCGATGGCGACAAACGACCCTGCCCCCCAGGGCATGGCCCCGGCGGCGGCCGCGGCCCAGTCCTTCAAGATGACCGCCCGCACGGTGTGCGTCTTCTATGGGGAAAAGCAGGCCCTTTATGATGTCGACCTGGACATTGCCGAGCATGAGGTGCTGTCCCTGATCGGCCCGTCCGGCTGCGGGAAGTCCACCTTCCTGCGCTGCCTGAACCGCATGAACGACACCATCGATATCTGC
>CAYNRD010000437.1:0-2639 GCA_964399515.1 uncultured Mycobacteriaceae bacterium
GTATCCGCCGCCCCCCCCGGAACCGCCCACGGACCAGGCCTAGAGCTTGCCGCCCCTGGGTGCGCCGCCGCCCTTGCCGGAGCCGCCGCCCCAGCCCGAGGCCACCGGCTTGCGGGCCGCCAGGGCCACCGCCCCAGCACCGGATCCCGCGCCCGCCTTGGGCGCCCAGACGCCGGATCTGCACGAGGTGGACATGCCGCTGCCGCCCCGGCGCCGGCGCTCGCTGGCCGCAGGGGGGTTTTGGCTGGCCGTGCTGGTGATCCTGCTGGCCGGCGGCTATTGGGCGTACCAACACCAGGAGGAGACCGCCCGCCTCCGCGAGGCGCTGCAGTCCCAATATGATCGCCTGTGGGGCGGCGACGCCGACAGCACCATTCCCGTGCCGTCGGCCGAGGTGCTGGAGGAGGAGGCGCCGCCGGCCTCACCGACCACCCAGCCAGACCTGGAGCCGCCGGCGCCGGAGCAGGCACGCGGAGACCAAGAGGCCACGGAACAGGCGGCCCTGCCCCCCGCACCCGCACCCGAGGCCGAACGGCTGTTGCAGGACGGCCCGCCGGTGATCGCCGCCCCGGCGGCGCCCGTGGATGTGGCGCCCTTGGGCGAGGCCGAACCGGAGCTGGCGCCGCTGCCGGCCGACGCGACACCGCGCCAGCGGGAGCTGGCGGCCCGCGCCCTGTCGGGAGATGCGCTGGCCCAGCACGACCTGGCCACGCTGTATGCCCAAGGGGCGCTGGGCGGCCAGGACCTGCCGCGGGCGGTTTACTGGTACCGTCGGTCGGCCGAGACCGGCGTGCCCGAAGCGCTGTACAATCTTGGTGTGCTGACCACCCTGGGCCACTTGCCCGGCGAGGATGGCGCCGATGCCCATGCCTATTACCTGCGCGCGGCCGAGGCCGATCACGCCCAGGCGCAATTGCAGGTCGGTCTGGCGCTGACCGAAGGGACGGTGGTTGGCCAGGACCTGCAACAGGCGGTGCGCTGGTTCCAGGCCGCCAACGCCAATGGCGAACCGGTCGGCGCCTTCCATCTGGGCCGTCTGTTCGAACAGGGGGTGGATGGCGCGCCGGACCCGGATGCCGCGTCCGCCTGGTACCGCATCGCCGCCCAAGCCGGCTATCAGCCGGCGATCGAAGCCATGGAGCGGCTGGGCCGCCCGGTGAGCGACCGCCCCTTGGGCGTGGGCGGCGGCGGGGAGGAGGTGGCGGTCACCTTGGAACCGCCGCCCCTGCCGGAGCCGGAAAGCCCGCCGCCGTCGACCACGCCGCGCCCGATCCTGTCCGACGACATCGTCGACATCCAAAACCTGCTGCGCGACCTGGGCTTCGACCCCGGGCCGATCGACGGGCTGATGGGCCAGCAAACCCGGGAGGCGATCCGCCAGTTCCAGGCCAGCCAGGGCCTGTCCGTGACCGGTGAACCCTCCCTGGGCCTGATCGACCAGATGCGCGACGCGCTCTGATCCCGAGCGTGTCTTTGCCAGGGTCAGCGCGGAGTCGCGCGGCCGCGATCGGATCAGCCGATCCGGCGCAGCCAATCGGCCAAGCCGGTGCCGATCACCTGGGGGTGGTCTTCCTGAAGGAAGTGCAACCCGGCGCCAATCAACCGGGTTTCGACCGCCGGAAGCATGGCCTGGAAATGGGCGATGACCGGTGCCGGCATCAGCACACCGGGCTCGGCGTGGAAGATCAGCTTCGGGATCGGGCTTTCGGCCAGCCAGGCGCCATTGGCCAACACCTGTTCGGTGGCGAAGGCGGGCGTGCCGCCGATCGGCAATTCCCGGGGCCATTGCAGGGTCGGCCGCCGGCTGTCGGGCGTCGGATAGGGCGCCCGGTAGACGTCCATTTCCGCGGCGCTCAACCGCCGGACCACGCCCAACTCGGGCAGGATCTGCTCGACGAAGGCATTGTTCTGCAAAACCATCGCCTCGCCCGTGCCGGGTTGGCGCAGATCGGCGAATATCGGCCCAGCCACGGGGCCCATGGCGTCGGTGCTGGGGATCGGCATGCCCGGCGGCACGATTGCCTCCATGAAGGCCAGCGCCCTGACCCGGTCGGGGTTCAGCCGGGCATAGCGCATGCCGATCACCGAGCCCCAGTCATGGACCACCAGCACCGCGTCCCTCAGGTCGAGAGCCGCGAAAAACCCATCCATGAAGCGGAGATGGTCTTGCAGCGTGTAGGCGATGTCCGGCTTGCCGCTGTCGCCCATGCCGATCAGGTCCGGCGCGATCGCCCGGTGCCGATCCAGGACATGGGGAATGATGTTGCGCCACAGATAGGATGAGGTCGGGTTGCCGTGCAGGAACACCACCGGCGGCCCGTCCCCCGCATCCACATAAGCGATGGCCGCGCCTTCGACCGTCAGGGTCTTCTTTTCAAACGGAAACGCCGGCGAGATGGGCAGACCGTAGGGTGCCGGCCCCTGGGGCCGGGCCGGGGTCGCCTGGGCGGCGGGCGGCGCCAGGGCCGTCACGGGCAAGGCCGCGCCCGAGGCCAAGAGCGCGCGGCGGGACATTGGGAGCGGGGATGGCATGGTCATGATCCTTTCAGGGTGGTGAACCGCTTTCGGCCGGACCCTAGCTGGCGGAATTTTCGAGACATACCGGCAGAAGCGCACCATGGTGTTTTGAATATGATCCA
>CAYNRD010000438.1:0-2637 GCA_964399515.1 uncultured Mycobacteriaceae bacterium
GATCACGGCCACGGACACCAGGCCCAGGACGGCCACCGCCAGGGCTTGGGCCAGTCGCGCGGCAATAAAGGGGGGCGCAGATGTCACGCGATCGGTGTCCTCTCCAGCCGGGGGTGAGCCGCGCGCTGGACAGCAGGCCCAGCCGCAGCCCCCGGATCACGGGGGGCGGGCGCGCGGACCCGGGCAGGGAGGCTGCGACGTGGCCGACGCGAATCATCTCACGCCAACGTACTCAAGCCATACCGTGCCGTCCAGCGCCGCGACACGGAAAGGACCGAATTCCGCCGTCGAAAATCCTTCGGAATCTGATCTTTGCCCGGCGCGGCTTCGGCGTGATGTCAAGAAGATCCTTCCCTTGCCCCCCTTTAGGTCGTTTGGCGGCGGCCTTATTGTGCGCTGCAGCAAAAACCCGTTGAACTCCGGCGCCGAACGCGGTATACCTGTCATTGTTGCGCTGCAGCATACGCAGCAGTGATCCGGGCGGCCGAACGACCCAACATGTCTTGGACGATGGGTTGGGTCGGGCGCCCGAGCCGCGCCGCCGGCGCCGAGATCGGGCCGGCTTGTAACGAAACTGGGGACTATGATGACGACCACGACCAAGAAAACCTCCGCCAAGACCACCGCCGCCGCGACCGACATCGTCGAAGACACGCTGGCCGCCGCCGAGCAATCCGTGGGCACGGCCCTGAAAGCCGCCGAGGATGTGGCGGCCCAGAGCGTCGATCAGCTGATGGCGGTGTCCAAGGACTACTACGCCCAAGGCTCCAAGGCGGTGTTGCAGGGGTATGAGGACGCGACCGCGTTCAACAAGGCCAATTTCGACGCCACCCTGAAGACCATGGGCGTGATCACCAAGGGCGTGGAAGACACCAACCGCGCCCTGTTCGCCCTGTCCCAGGCGCTGTTTGAAAAGCGGGTCGCCACCTACAAGGCGGTGATGGGCGCCAAGACCCTGAAGGAAGTGGTTGATCTGGAAACCGAGTACGTCAAGGGCATGATCGACGGCTTCGTCACCGAGGGTACCAAGCTGTCGGAAAGCTCGATCAAGGTCGCCAATGACGCCATCGCGCCCCTGAACGAGCGGGTCAACGCCGCCGTCGAGAAGATCGGCAAGGCCGCCTGATCCTGAGGCAAGGCCGCCTGATCTTGAGGCAAGGCCGCCTTGTACTAAGGCATGGTTTCGGGGCTGCTCGGTCGGCCCCGTTTGGAAAACCCGGTGCCCGGCGCCGGGTTTTTCCGTTTTCGGCGGCGCCCGCATTGTCATGGTTCCGCGCTTGCTCAGCACGGCGGGTTGCGGCACCCTTAAACCCGATGGCCTTGTCCTCAACATTATGCCGGGACGAGGCGTCGATGGACGGGGCGGTGATCAATGGGGCGCCGATGGGCCGGGCGCCGGCGGCGTGCGGGTGCTGGGGGTCGGCGTTCCTGTGCCCAGGGGTGTCTGATGGCGGCGGGGCACGCGGTCGTGCGGGCCGTCGAGCCCGGCAGTTTGTCCAGCATTGATGCCGATGCGCCCTGGGGTGGAATGATCAGGGATGGATACATGGTTTGGACCAAGCGGGTTTGGGCGAGCGGCGTGCGGGCCAGTGACGACGACGGCCGCGACCGGGACGGCAACACCGGGATCGTCATCGACACGAAGCCGAAGACCAAAAAGCCGTCGATGTATAAGGTCTTGATGTTGAACGACGATTATACGCCAATGGAATTTGTCGTGCATATTCTGGAACGCTTTTTCCACAAGAGCCGGGAAGAGGCCAGCCAGATCATGATGCATGTTCACCGGCGCGGGGTCGGCGTCTGTGGCGTGTTCACCTATGAGGTGGCGGAGACCAAGGTGACGCAGGTCATGGATTTCGCCCGCCAGCACCAACACCCTTTGCAATGCACGCTGGAGAAGGACTCCTGAACCGTCGGATGTCGCAAGGATCCGCGTCCAACCCGGGATAAGACATGCTGTCACGCAATCTGGAACAAACCCTGCACCGCGCCTTGGCCTACGCCAATGAGCGGCGGCACGAATACGCCACCCTGGAGCATCTGCTGCTGGCGGTGACCGAGGACCAGGACGCCTTGGCGGTGTTGCGGGCCTGCAATATGGATATCGACCGGTTGCGGCGCGACCTGATCGAATATGTCGACAATGAACTGCAAAACCTGATCTCCGCCCGGGGTGAGGACGCCAAGCCGACCGCCAGCTTCCAGCGGGTGCTGCAGCGGGCGGCGATCCATGTTCAGTCGTCGGGGCGGGAAGAGGTAACCGGCGCCAACGTGCTGGTGGCCCTGTTCTCCGAGCGGGAGAGCCACGCGGTCTATTTCCTGCAAGAGCAGGACATGACCCGGTTCGACGCGGTCAACTACATCTCCCACGGCATCGCCAAATCCGGCAGCCGGTCCGAGGAGCGGCCAGTGTCCGGCGCCGACGAGGACGCCAAGTCCGAAACGGTGGTCAAGAAGGGCTCCGAGGCGCTGGAGGCCTACTGCGTCAACCTCAACGAGAAGGCCGGTGCGGGCAAGATCGACCCGCTGATCGGCCGCGATACCGAGATCGAGCGCACCATCCAGATCCTGTGCCGGCGCACCAAGAACAACCAGCTGTTCGAGGGTGACCCCGGCGTGGGCAAGACCACGATC
>CAYNRD010000439.1:0-2628 GCA_964399515.1 uncultured Mycobacteriaceae bacterium
CGTCCACATTGCCGGCCCGCCGGCACGCCTCGGTCGCCACCCAGCGCATGGCATCGACCCCGCAGCGGCGCACCTTCGCCCGGCACACTTTGAGTGCGCTGACCGCCCGGTCCATGGCGTTGTCACACAGCTGGCCCGATTGGGCGATGCCGTCGCCCAGCCGCACGACGCGGGAGAAACTGTCGACGATCTTAAACCCTTCGGGCGTCGGGTTGGCGATCAGCAGGCGGCAATTGTTGGTGCCCAGATCCACGGCGGCGAACAGGGGCCGGCCCGGGCGCAGCACGAGCGCCGGCGCGTGCAGCGGGCCGCGCTCCCGCGTTCGCTCCAGGCACTGGGTGTCCTGTCCTTGGCCCGTGGCCGCCATCCTTGGTCACCTTCCCGATCCGGCTTGGCGGGCGGCATCCGGCCAATGGGATACCGCCCGATCCAAGCAATCAGACTAAGATGCAACCGGTACGGCGGTGCCGCAAGACCCCCTAACGGTTATGGGATTACCCGTGTTGGGCCCGGGTCGGACCCCGCCCCCTACCCCTGATAGGCGGCCTGGAACAGGGCGATGACCTCCTCCTTGGCGGGTTGCTTGGGGTTGGTGGCGCCGCAGGCATCCTTCATGGCGTTGTCGGCCAGGGTGGGGAAATCCGCGGGCTTGACCACGTCGAACGCCGCCAGGTTGGGCGGAATGCCCACCTCGACCGACAGGGCGCGGATGGCGGCCAGCGCCGCTTCGGCGGCCCCGGCGGGCGTCATGTCCCGGGTGTCGATGCCCATGGCCTTGGCAATCTCCACGAACCGGTCCGGCACCGCTTGGGCGTTGTAGGCCTGGACATGGGGCAACAGGATCGCGTTGCAGACCCCGTGGGGCAAATCGTAGAAGCCGCCAAGCTGGTGGGCCATGGCGTGGACATAGCCCAGGCTGGCGCTGTTGAAGGCCATGCCGGCCAGGAACTCGGCATAGGTCATCATTTCCCGCGCCTCATGGTCGTGGCCGTCCTTGACCGCCCGGGCCAGAAAACCAGTGACCAGCTTGATGGCATGCAGCGCCGCCGAATCGGTCACCGGCGTCGCGGCGGTCGAGACATAGGCCTCGATGGCGTGGGTCAGCGCGTCCATGCCGGTGGCGGCGGTCAGGCCCGGCGGCATCGCCTCCATCAGGTCGGGATCGTCCACGGACAGGGTCGGGGTCGTCCGCCAATCGACGATCGCCATTTTCACATGGCGGGTTTCATCGGTGATGATGGCGAACCGGGTCATCTCGCTGGCGGTGCCCGAGGTGGTGTTGATGGCGACCAAGGGCAACATCGGCTTGGTGAGCTTGTTGATGCCTTCGAAGTCGCGGATGTCGCCGCCATGGGTGGCCAGGATGCCGATCGCCTTGGCCGCGTCATGGGGCGAGCCGCCGCCGAAGGAGACGATGAAGTCACACCCCTCCCGCCGGAGCAGGTCCGTCCCCTCATCGACCTGGGCCGTGGTCGGGTTGGGCTCGACCCCGTCATAGACGGCGTAGGCGACGCCGATGCCGTCCAACAGGTCGGTGACGACCTTGGTGGCCTTGAGCTCCCGATGGAGCGGCGCGTCCGTGACGATCAGCGCTTTCTTGAACCCCAGCGCCTGGATCTCCTTGCCGGCGTCGGCCAGGCCGCCGGAGCCCATGATGTTCACCGCCGGCATAAAGAAATAATACGCCATGCCCCTCTCCCCTGGTTCGCGCGCATCCCCCGACAGGGGTGATCCGCGTCCTTTCCGCGCGGGCCAATTTGCGTAACGCACCTGCCAAGCGCAAGCACCAGTTTTGGGGACAGTATACACATCTCCCGCAGCCGAATAGGGTGGACGCTACCAGCCGCCATCCGAGACCACCCAGGGATGAACGACCATGGCCCGCCTTGCCCGGCTGGTGATCCCCGGCCTGCCCCACCATGTCACCCAACGCGGCAACCGCCGGCAGCCGGTCTTCTTCACCGATGGGGATTACGCGGTCTATCTGGATCTGCTTGGCACCTGGGCGACCAAGGCCAAAACCCAGGTCTGGGCCTACTGCCTGATGCCCAATCACGTGCATCTGATCCTGGTGCCCAGCACGCCCGACGGGTTGCGCGCCTGCCTGGGCGAGACGCATCGCCGCTACACCCGCCATGTCCACCGGCGGGAGGACTGGCGTGGCCATCTGTGGCAAGAGCGCTTTCACAGCTTCCCGATGGATGAGCGGCACCTGATCCATGCGGCCCGCTACATCGCACTCAACCCGGTCCGCGCCGGCCTGGCCGACACCGCCGAGGCCTGGCGGTGGTCGTCGGCCCGGGCCCATCGCGCGGGCCGGGACGACGCCATCGTGACCACGGCCCCGCTCTTGGACCGGATCGGGGACTGGTCCGCCTTCATCGGCGCGGGCATGGCGGAGGCCGACTCCCAGCGCATCGAACAGCACCTGCGCACCGGCCGGCCCCTGGGCGAGGATGCCTGGCTGGACCGGCTTGAAAGCCAGACCGGGCGCAGCCTGCGCCCCCGGAAACCCGGCCCACCCCCCCGCCACCAGCCCAGCGATTGAGTTCGGTATCCTGTCCCCGGATCGCGTCCCCGGATCGCAAGACCAGCATGCGACCGAACCGTGCCATGCCCGCGCCCTCG
>CAYNRD010000440.1:0-2626 GCA_964399515.1 uncultured Mycobacteriaceae bacterium
GCGACGGCTTCGTCACAACATTGGCGTGACTACGAGTCGACCGAAATCCCGTACTCCGTCGTGGGCGTGCAAAGCTGGGACGTGCTCAATCTTCGAGCAGGTCCCGGTGTGCGCAATCGCAAGATCGGGGCGCTGTCGCCCTATGCGCGCGGCATTTACATCCAAACCTGCAACCATCGGGCAACATGGTGCCGCGTCAGTGGCCCCGGCGGACAAACCGGCTGGGCCAACATGCGCTATCTGGGCGGTTACGCGCACTAGGGCGCTTCCCGATCAGATGGGATCATCTGATCGACAAGGAACCGCCCCAGATTCAATATCTTGAGCGGTTTTCTCCTGTTCGTCATGATTCCATTCCAACGAAAACCGCTCTGACCGCTGGTTGCAGGATGGGCGCGGGCGAAGGGGGACTTTGCCCGCGCCGGCTATGGTGGTCGTTACACGGTTTTCACCGACGACCTGTGAGCCTTCTTGAAAGGTTCATCCAGGTGCCAAAGCCTGGCCAAGCTTGAGGCGGAGTGTTCGCCCGCGGGATCGGACCCGCGCGATGGGGGACTGGGCACTCATGCACAAGCTGACACTTGCGGCACTGCTGACCGTGACGGCGCTCAGCGCGCCGGCGATGGCCAAAGATACCAGCTACATCGGCACCATCCATGTGGTGCGCGGCGACGGTGACGGTGCCGATACTGCCCGTGGCAAAGTCTTTCTGGACGCAAACCGCAACGCCACGCTCGATGCGGGTGAGGTGGGTGTTGAGGGCGTCATGGTCTCCAACGGACGCGAAGTGGTTCTGACCGACGCGAAGGGGGACTACGCGCTGCCGGCCTATGGCGACATGAACCTGTTCATCACCAAGCCTTCTGGGCATGCGGTGCCGGTGTCGGCGCAGATGGTTCCGCAATTCAACTACGTCCACAAGGTGGAAGGCTCGCCGCCGCTGCGCTATGGCGGGATCGCGCCGACCGGCCCGCTGCCCCAGGCGATCAACTTTCCCCTGATCCCCACCGATGAGGACGGCACGTTTCAAGCGCTCGCCTTTGGCGACACGCAGCCCTACTCGAACCGCGAGGTGGGGTATGTGCGCGACACGGTCGGCAAGATGCTCTTGGAGCGGGATCTTTCCGATGTTCAATTTCTGCTGTTTCTGGGCGATGTGATGGGCGATGACCTGTCGCTCTTTGACCGATTTAAAGATATCATTGCGGTCAGTCAGACCCCGCAATACTTTGTGGGTGGCAATCATGACATTGATTTTGATGCCACCACCGATGCTGACAGTTTTGACACCTTTCGGCGTGAGTGGGGGCCGGAGTACTATTCGTTCGATGTGGGCAACGTGCACATCGTGGTTCTCGACAATGTGCGCTACCCTTGTAACGGGATCGACCCGCATCCGTTTTGTGCCCCCGATGGGGAGACCACCTATAACGGCGTGGTCCACCAGCGGCAGGTGGAGTGGCTTCGCAACACCCTACAAAATGTGCCGCAAGATAAGCTGATCATCTTGGCGGCGCACATTCCATTCCAGACCTTTGTGAATGCGCGCTCGCAAAAGCATCAGACGGACAACTTTGCGCAGTTGGTCGACATCATCGGAGATCGGCCGGCATTGGGTCTGGTGGGGCACACGCACACCACCGAGAACCTGTTGCCGGGCGAACAGTACGAGGGCTGGATGCCGAACACGGGCGTCGGTCCGGCGCCGTTCCATCAGATCGTCACGGGCGGCGTGTCCGGCGCGTGGTGGGCGGGGGATCTCAACGATGAGGGTATCCCCCACGGGACGCAGCGTTTGGGCAGCCCGCGCGGGTACTATCTTTTTGATTTCGACGGGTCTGACTATCGCGACACCTATGTGGCGTTTGGCAACGATGACAGCGACCAGCTGCATGCCTCGTTCAACACGCCACGGTTTCGTGCGTGGGCCGAAAAGCTCTTTGCGTTTGCTGAAAGCTATCCGATTCCGGCAGATGTGCTGCCGCCCGTAACGATCAATGATCTTGGCGATATGTATATGCTCACCCGCGAAGATCTTGAGGGCGGCACATGGGTGGCGGTGAATGTGTGGAACGGTTCAAGGGATTCGTCCGTCGAGGTGATCATCAACGGGGGCGAGCCGCTGCATGGCGTGCGGACGCAGGCCGGTGAGGGTGAGGCCATGCGCCAAGGCGCGCGGTTTGCGGACCCGCTTGCTGTGGCAAAGCAGTCCACCCAAGGGCGCATGGCGTTCCGCTCCGCACAGGGCGGGGACGACACGGCCGGGTATCAGACCTGGAAGGGCACCACGTGGGCCGGCCAGCCGGGGCCGTTCAAGCCCTGGATGCTGACGCGCCAGTCAAACCACCTTTGGCGCGTGGACCTTCCCGCCGATCTGCCCAATGGCGTGCACAGGCTGACGGCGCGCACCACGGACCGGTATGGGCGCACGTTCGACAAGACCTACACCTTTGAGGTGGTCGATGCCGTCCCGGTGATGGACTGGAACCCTGAGGGTTGGTCTGAAGATTAGAGCGCATTGAGGAAAAGTGTGGGCGGTTTTCCGCCCGCAATGCGCGACAAAACGAAGGGCTAGAGCGTTTTGGCCTTGCAGTGAATCGAGCAAATCAGATTCTAAGGATGCTGT
>CAYNRD010000441.1:0-2618 GCA_964399515.1 uncultured Mycobacteriaceae bacterium
AAGGTCTTGATCTGCCGGTCCATCCAGATCGCCATGTAATGGCAGCCGATGCCGGCCAAGGCCCGGCTGCCTTCGGGCACCTGGGTGGAGGTGTTGTGCGGGCACCCGGAACAGAAATAGGGTGTGCGGTCGATTGCCTTGGGGTGGCGCACCACCTTCTGGTTTTCCTTCTCCTCCAGATAGGCGACCCGGGCGGCGATGGTGTCATCCTCGATCCGCTTCAAGAGGCGCCGGCCGATCACCACCGCCACCTGCGCCGGCGCCAACTCGCCGGCCGAGGGCAGGATCCAGTTGCGCGCCTCATCGAACTTGCCAACCACCACCGGCCGTTTGTCGGCGTGCCAGTTGTACAACTGCTCCTTCAGCTGGTTTTCGACCACCGCCCGCTTTTCCTCGACCACGATCAGCTCTTCCAGGCCTTCCGCGAATTGGCGGATGCCTTCGGGCTCGAGGGGCCAGGGCATGCCCACCTTGTAGACGCAGATGCCCAGATCCTCGGCCCGTCGCTGGTCGATGCCCAATTCCGCCATGGCCTGCATGACGTCCAGATAGCTCTTGCCCGTGGTCACGATGCCGATGCGCTGGCGCCCCGCCGCCCGGGTTTCATGGCCCAGGCGGATGCCGTCCAGCTTGTTCGCCCGGGCGAAGGCGATCGCCGCGTACAGCTTGTGGCGCATCAGCCGGTGTTCCTGGACCATGCGGTCATCGGGCCAGCGGATGTGCACACCGCCGGGGGGAAACTCGAACTCGGGCGTAACCAGGCCCAGCCGATCCAGATCGACCCTGACCGACGCGGTGGTCTCCACCGTGTCGGCGATCACTTTGTAGCCGACCCAGCACCCGGAAAACCGGCTCATCGCGAAGCCGATCTGCCCGTAATCCAGGATTTCCTGGACATTGGCCGGGTTCAACACCGGCATCATGGCGGCGATGAAGGCGTGCTCGGACTGATGCGGAACGGTGGACGATTTGGCGCCGTGATCATCGCCGGCCAGGCACAAGACACCACCATGTGGGGCGGTGCCGGCGGAGTTGGCATGCTTGAACACGTCGCCGGACCGATCGACGCCCGGACCCTTGCCATACCAGATCCCGAACACGCCATCGACCCGGGCGCCCGGCCACAGGCCGATCTGCTGGCTGCCCCAGACGGCGGTGGCCCCCAGCTCCTCGTTGACACCGGGTTCGAAATGAATGTCGCGGGAGGCCAGGTGCTTCTTCGAGCGCCACAGCTCCTGGTCGTAACCGCCCAGGGGCGAGCCGCGATAGCCAGAGATGAAACCGCCCGTGCGCAGGCCCGCCGCCTGGTCCAGCCGATGCTGGTCGATGGCCATGCGCACCAGCGCCTGGGTTCCGGTCAGGAACGCGCGGCCTTCGGTCGCGGTGTATTTGTCGTCCAGGGTGACGTCGAGCAGGGCGGGGGTCGCGGTCATGACGGGGGAGCCTCCGGTCTGCGTGGCTGCCACACTCGACCGCGGGCGCCACGGCATGATGTTCGTTTCAATCATTACAACGTATGACGCGCGGCCGCTCCCGACAATTGTGATGGGGCCGGATGGCCAAAAAGGTAATGCCGGGCCCAGGCCCGGGCCTTGACCGGACTGATCGTTGCGCCAAACCCTGCCCAACGGCCCGGACCCGGTCGCCCCTTGATCCCGGCCGGCGCCGGTCGCACCTCTTAGGTCGCTCCCCCATGACTGTGCTCGGAAAGCCTGATCCCATGCGCCCAGACCGCCCCGTCCCCCGTGATACCGCCACCGCCAGCGCGGCCCCCTTGGACGCCGACAGCCTGCCGCGCTGGAACCTGTCGGACCTGTATTCGGGCCGTGACAGCACCGATCTCACCCGGGACCTGGATGACGCCGAGCGGGACGCGAAAGCGTTCCGGGGCCGGTATGACGGCAAGCTTGCCAGCCTGAGCGGCGACGGCTTGGCCGAGGCGATTGCGGCCTATGAACGGATTGATGAGCGGTTGGGCAAGATCATGAGCTTTGCCTATCTGCAATACGCCGAGGATGTCGGCAATCCGGAGACCGGGCGGTTCCTCCAAGGCATGCAGGAGCGGGTGACCACCATTTCCGCCAACCTGCTGTTCTTCAGCCTGGAACTGAACCGGATCGAGGACGCGGACCTGGCCGCCAAGCGCAAGCAGTCGAAGGCGCTGGAGGCGTACGCTCCCTGGCTGCGCGACACGCGGGCGTTCAAGCCCCACCAGTTGTCCGACGAGGTCGAGCGGTTGCTCCACGACAAGTCGGTGGCCGGGCGGGCGGCCTGGAACCGGCTGTTCGACGAGACCATGGCTGGCTTACGCTTTACGGTCGGCGGCGAAAGCCTGGCCGCGGCGCAGGCCTTGGATAAGCTGTCCAGCCCCGATGGCGCCATCCGCAAGGCGGCTGCGCTGGAGATCGGCCGGGTGCTGGGCGACAATGTGCGCCTGTTCGCGCACATCACCAACACCTTGGCCAAGGACAAGCAGATCGAGGATACCTGGCGGGCCTTTGCCCAGCCCTGGTCGTCCCGCAACCTGTCCAACTTCGTCGAGGATGACGTGGTGGACGCCTTGGCCACCTCGGTCCGGGAGGCGTATCCGCGCCTGTCCCACCGGTATTACGCCCTGA
>CAYNRD010000442.1:0-2616 GCA_964399515.1 uncultured Mycobacteriaceae bacterium
GTTCGGGGTCAGCACCGCCGGCGAGCCAGGTCGACAACAAGGCGGACAGGCCATAATAGGCCGCGACATTGGGGTCGGCGTTCCGATAGTCGCCGGCGGGCCAAGGGGCCTGGGTCAGCATCGTGGTCACCGGATCATTCGGGAAGTCCTGCAACATCCGGATCAGGAACCCGGTCAGCGCGTCCGGCGCCAGCCGGGCGGCGTGATCGATCAGGCGCTTCGCGTTTCGGGAATGCTGGCGCTGCTGCCGGATATCGCCGCCCGAAAGGGACGCGATCACCAAATACTCCCCCATCAGGTCCGGCTGCCGGGCCGGAAACACCGGGGTCCGTGACACCACCGGATCGGGATCCAGCAGGCTGCCGGGAAAGCCCAGCCTCATCAGCGCGTGCCGGCCGTCCTGGCCCGAGAGATCGCCATAAAACCCGTCAAGCTCCCGTTCGAAGGCGTCCTGCTCATGGTCCTTGATACCGGCACGCTCCGGCAGATGCTTGAATAGCATCGCGTCATCCACCTGGCCGATCATGGTCGCCAGGCACGCCAAATTCCGGGCCGGGGCCGATGCCTGGACCGGTTGCCCGTTGCGATCCTTCCACAGCTTGCTGGCCTCATGGGCCAGCGCCGCCTGCAAAAGACTTTCGATTGTTGTGTCCGCGGATGCCAGCTCGGCCCCTTCGGCCGTTTCGATCACATCCGCATAGATCATCGCGAACAGCGGCCGCCAGGCCTGATCCCGCAGCCGGCTGCCCGCCAGCAGGGCCAGAAGCCGGGTTTCCTGGTCGTCGTCCAAGGGCGGCTTGCCCTGGCTGTGCCGCCAGGACCGGGCGACGGACACCAGGGCCACCGGCGCCATCGGGCCCAGATGCAAGGGCTGGGACGGCAGGTCGGGGGCTGTTCGGTGCGCCGTCTTCTCCAGCCGGTCTCGAACAACCAGGTCCTTAAGCGATGTTTGCAGCCAATTGAACCCGGCCGGATTGCCCGCCTGGCCACCACCGGCGGCATCGGCCAGGCGATAGCCCACCCGCTCCAGCACCAAAAGGCGCACCGGCGCGCCAAGCGGTTCCAGCCCGCCGTCCAAGGCCCGCATGGCCAGATCCCGCATCGCCCTGGCAACCCGTTCGGCCTTTTGCGGGGCGGCGGCGTAATCGATCACGATCAAGGTCTTGCGTACAAAACGGCCCCGCAGCCAGTCGAAGTCCCGAAGCTCCTTTTCGGGCAGGAACCCGGCATGCCAGTCCGGCCCCAACCCGTCGATCAGCGCCAGGGCCAGCCGGCTTTTGCCCTGACCGCCGTCCCCGGAAATCTGCCACCAGGCGAAATCGGACGAACTGTCCAGAAAGCCTTGCAGATCCGCCAACGCCCCCTCCCGCCCGACATAGTCGGTCCGACGCTGGAGGAAGGTCATCTGCTGCGCCGGTTCTACCCCGGGCCGGGGGGCGGTTGCCATGTTGCGGGCCAGTTGCACGGTGTCCTGGACGGCGAACCGCGCTTCGATCCGGGCCAGGGCTTCGATGGCGGCGTCCTGGCCTGCGGCAAGTGCCGCGGTTTGGGCCTGGATCTGGTCCAGCCCGTGCAGGACCCCGTCCAACACCTGCAGGATCGTTTTTGTATCATCGCCGATCTTGGCCAGGCGATCCTGGATCTCATGGACGGTCTGACGGATTTCGCCGGTGACGCGCTGGTTGAACGCCTCGGTGGCTTGCGGGTAGCGGCCGCTTTTCAGGATTTCGATGAAATCCTGCAGCACCCGATGTCCGAAGACCACCGGGCCATCCGGCCCATCCGTCCGGAACAGCTCTTGATCGGCGGCTTCCGGCAAGCCCTGCCCCTCCTGGGCCAGCAGCCATTGGCGGAATGCCCCGGTCAATCCCGCCGACACCGTGTTCAGATCACCATCCAGCAAGGTTGCCTCCGGCACCGCCGACAGCACCTGGGGCATCAGTTCCTCATCCACCCAGCCTTCGAACGCCTCAAGACGGGCATAGGCGGCCCGTTCCGCCCGGCCAATATGCCTGGCCGCGCGGTCAAGGAACGCCGGCAACGCCCGCTGGTCATCGGCCGACAGGTCGTGTTCCGGCACGGCGGCCAGCGTGTGCAGCCAGCCCATGCCGGCATTCCGATAGGCCAGGCACAAAGCGCGCTGCAGATCATGGTTGGTCGCCGCCGGCGGCGGGGCGGATCTGAGGTTTTGGGTGATCCGGCTTTTCAGCCGGTTGCAGCGTTCAAGGATGAACTCTTCGGGCCGCTGCACGCCCGCCCCTTGGGCGATGGTTCCGGCCACGGCCGATGCGGTTTTTTCGGCGGCCCAGACCACCGGGACGGCGGCCAGGGACAATAAGGCAATCTCAGCCATCGGGGATCCGGACGGTCGGGCGGGGTGCACGGGGGCGGCACCAACCCACCCTACAATTTAATCGCCATCCCCGAAAAGCCCCGATCTCAGCCGCGCGGCGGTCACGTATCCAAGAAGCTGCGCAGTTTGCGGCTGCGTGAGGGGTGCTTGAGCTTTCTCAGCGCTTTGGCCTCGATCTGGCGGATCCGCTCCCGCGTTACGCTGAACTGCTGGCCGACTTCTTCCAGGGTGTGGTCGGTGTTCATGCCGATGCCAAAGCGCAT
>CAYNRD010000443.1:0-2614 GCA_964399515.1 uncultured Mycobacteriaceae bacterium
GAAACCCATGTCCATGCCGACCACATCTCCGCCGCGCCGTACCTGAAACAGCGGTTGGGCGGGCGCATCGGCATCGGCGCGCGCATCGTGGAGGTGCAGGAAACCTTCCGGTCGGTGTTCGGTCTGGGGCGCGGCCTGACCGCCGACGGCGGCGATTTCGATCACCTGTTCCAGGACGGGGAGGAGTTCGTGATCGGCGCCGTGTCCGGCCGGGCGCTGTTCACGCCCGGGCATACGCCCGCCTGCACGACCTTCGTGATCGGGGATGCCGCCTTTGTCGGCGACACCCTGTTCATGCCCGATTTTGGCACCGCCCGGTGTGACTTTCCCGGCGGCGATGCCCGGCAACTGTACCGGTCGATCCAGAAGATCCTGGCCCTGCCGGACGAAACCCGGTTGTTCCTGTGCCATGACTACGCGCCCGGCGGCCGGGACTACCAGCACCAAACCACCGTCGCCGAGGAGCGGGCGCACAACATCCATGTTGGCGCCGGCACGTCCGAAGACGCCTTCGTGCGTCTGCGCACCGCCCGCGACGCCGGGCTGAGCATGCCCAGCTTGATCATCCCGTCGGTGCAGTTGAACATGCGCGCCGGCAAGCTGCCGCCCGCCGAGGACAATGGTGTCCAGTATTTGAAAGTGCCGCTGAACGCGCTGTGAAAGGAATTTCGATGTTTCGTCAGTTGAACGACCGGGTCTCGGTCGCGCCGCAAATCGGCCTGGACGACCTGGCCGAGGCATCCCGGCTTGGCATCCGGGCGGTGATCAACAACCGGCCCGATGGGGAGGAGGCGGGCCAACCCGCGTCCGACACCATCGCGGCCGCGGCACAGCAACATGGCCTGCGGTACCATCACGTGCCCATGCCGCTCGGCGCCGGCCTGACCCATGACCAGGTGGCGTCCATGGCCGAGATCCTCCGGGACAGTGACGGGCCGGTGCTGGCCTACTGCAAGTCCGGCACCCGGTCGTGCATCCTGTGGGCGTTCGCCGCCGCCAGCCAGGGCTATGCGGTCGCCACCATCCTGGACCAGGCGCGGGATGCGGGCTATTCGCTCGACCATCTGCGCGACGGCCTGATCGCCGCCGGCGGCAGTTGACCGGCCAGACCGTCAGCCCTTCAGGCTCTTGGACGCGATTTCGAAGACATCGCGGGACAGGCCCGGTTCATCGACGATCCGGGCCAGCTGGTCGCGCATGGCCTGGCCGCGCTCGGGCGCCTGGCGGCGCCAGCGGCCCAAGGGTCCCAGCAGCCGGGCGGCCATTTGCGGGTTGAGCGCGTCCAACGCCAACACCTGGTCGGCCAAGAACCGGTAGCCGGCGCCGTCCGGCCCATGGAACCGCAGCGGATTGCCGGCGGCGAAACCAGCGATCAGCGACCGGGCCCGGTTCGGCACCCGCAAGGTGAAATCGGCGTGGCCCAGCAGAGCCGTGACCCGGGCGAGGGTATCGGGCCGGGTGGAGGCCGCCTGCAGGGTAAACCATTTATCGACCACCAGATCGTCGCCCCGGTGGCGGGCGTAAAAGTCCTCCAAGGCCCGGTCGCATTCCGGCCGGTCCAGATGGGCCAGGACCCCCAGTGCCGCCATCCGGTCGGTCATGGTGGTGGCATCCCGGTAGTGCCGCTCCAGGGTGGCGACGGCGCCGTCATCCTCTGGGGCCGCACCCAGCAGGCCCAGGCACACCGCTTTCAGCGCCCGCCGGCCCATGGCGGCGGGCGCCAGGGAAAAGCCGCCGGCCGCGTCCTCCGCCTCGGCCAGCCGCGCCAGCAGATCGGTGACTTGGTCCCGGTGTGCGGCCAGAAGATCCCGGCGCAGCCGCGTGCGCGCGGCGTGGATTGCCTGGTAATCGACCTCGGCCAACGCATCGGCGACGAAATCCAGGCTCGGCACCGACAGCACCTCGGCCTTCAGGGCCGGGTCCATGGCGCCATCGGCCAAGATCCGCCCATAGGCGGCGATGTAATCCGCATCCGGGGCTTGGGCGGCACCGCGCACCAGATCCAAGAGTGTGGTGGTGGCGATTTGCTGGCCCGCCTCCCAGCGGCCGAACGGGTCCGGGTCGTGGGCGAACAGGTGTTTCCGGTCGGCCAGGCTTTGGCCCATCAGCTTCACCGGCGCCGAAAACCCCCGCAGCAGGGAGGCGACCGGCCGGTCCGGGTGGCCGGTGAAGGTGACGGTGTGTTCGGCCCGGTCGATGGTGATCACCGCGGTTTCGCCATGGTCGGTACCGTCCGGGGTGATCACCGGCCGCGGCCGGCCATCGGCGCCCAGCAGGCCCAGGGCGACCGGGATCACCACCGGCTGCTTGGTGGGCTGGCCCGGGGTCGGCTTGGTGTCCTGGCGGAAGGTCAGGGTGACCGTTGCCGTGGCCGGGTCGTGGCGGTCCGCGACGGTCAGGATCGGCGTTCCGGCCTGGTGGTACCAACGGGTGAACGCGGTCAGGTCGATGCCGCCGGCGTCCGCCATGGCAGCCAGGAAGTCCTCACAGGTGACCGCCTGTTTTTCTTGGCGTTGGACGTACAGGTCTAAGCCGCGCCGGTACGCCTCCGGCCCCAGCAGGGTCCGCAGCATCCGGATAACCTCGGCGCCCTTCTCATACACGGTGGCGGTGT
>CAYNRD010000444.1:0-2606 GCA_964399515.1 uncultured Mycobacteriaceae bacterium
CCGACCGACCAGATCCGCCATCTGGGCGTCAAGCTGAAGCACAACGCCAACCGCCGGTTGATCGAAGGCCGGCGGGTGGTGCTGGTGGATGATTCGATCGTGCGCGGCACCACCTCCCGCAAGATCGTGCAAATGGTGCGCGCGGCGGGCGCGAAGGAGGTGCACATGCGCATTTCTAGCCCGCCCACCACCAACCCGTGCTTTTACGGCATCGACACACCGAAGAAGGGCGACCTGCTGGCCAACCGGCTTTCGATCGAGGGCATGCGGGCGGCGATCGACGCCGACAGCCTGGCGTTCTTGTCCATCGACGGGCTGTACCGCGCGCTTGGGGATGGGCAGGGGCGCGGCGGTGACGGGCGCCGGTATTGCGATGCCTGCTTCACCGGCGATTACCCGATCCCGCTGCGCGACCATGCCGACGCCCAGGCGGGCGCGGTGAACCACGTCACCCATCTGGCCGAAATCGACGCCTAAGCGGCCCCGGGGTCCCAAAGATCCAATGGCATCCAATGAGCAGCCCTTCGCCGGCCTGACCGCCCTGGTCACCGGCGCCTCGCGCGGCATCGGCCGGGAGGTGGCGGTCAGCTTGGCCCGGCGCGGGGCAGCGCTGGCGCTGGTCGCCAAGACCACCGGCGGGCTGGAGGAAACCGACGACCTGCAACGGGCGGTCGGCGGCGCCAAACCGGCGATCCTGGTGCCCCTGAACCTGACCGAGGCCCAAGCCTGCGACCGTCTGGCGGCGGGGCTGCACCAGCGCTGGGGCCGGTTGGACCTGTTGGTGGGCTGCGCCGGGGCCATGCCCAGCCTGTCACCGGTGACCCATCAGGACCCCAAGGCCTTCGACCGGGTGCTGGCCCTCACCCTGACCGCCAATGTCCGGCTGCTGCGGGCGCTGGACCCGTTGTTCCGGGCGGCACCCAATCCGCGCGGGGTGTTTGCCTGGAACGGTCGGGTCGCCGATGGCACCAAACCGTTCTGGGGCGCCTACGCGGCCGCGCAGGCGGGCCTGGCCAGCATCGTCGCCATGCATGGGCGGGAGTCGGGCGGTGCCGGCGCGACGCTGGCCTGCGTCGATCCCGGCGCCACGGACACGAGGCTGTTCCGCAACGCCTATCCGGGCGCGGACGCGGCCGGGCTGAACACCCCCGCCCAAGCCGCCGAAACCTTGGTCGCCGCCCTTGAACGGCTGTAGAAGATTTGCGGCCCGCCGGGAATTTTAGGCACCAGCCGCCACGAACGCGGCATAGTATGGAAAATAGTGGTACCAACGCGGCCGGGCGATTGGGGTGCCGGTTGGACCGTGACGTCCGCGCTTTTCATTCGTTTTGTAAGTGAGTATTTCATCCATGGGCATGGGGGCCTTCGCGGAAGACTGGCGGATCTTGCTGGTCGAGGACGAGCCGATCACGGCGGAGATCACGGTCGAGGCGCTGCGCACCTGCGGGCTGCCGCACGTCACCCATGTGGGCAACGGGGCCGAGGCGCTGGACCGGATCCGCGCGCACCGGCCGCCGTTCGACCTGATCATCACCGATCTGAACATGCCCCTTATGGACGGGGCCGAATTCCTGCGGCATTTGGCCGACATCAACCGCCAGATCCCGATCATCCTGCTGAGCGGGTCGGAACGCGCGCTGCTGGCCTCGGCTGAATTGCTGGGGCGGGCGCGGCATCTGAACATCATCGGCGCCCTGGGCAAGCCGGTGAAATGCTTCGAGCTGCGGGACCTGCTGACCCGCGGCCCCCAGGCGGGGGCCGAGGGGCTGGGGGTGTCCGGGTCGGCGCCGATCACCGAAAGCGAACTGCGCTGGGCGATCGAGAACGGCCAATTCGGGCTGTACTACCAACCGAAGGTCTCGGTCGTTGGGCGGGAGGTGATCAGTGTCGAGGGCTTGGCCCGCTGGCACCATCCCGATCGCGGGCTGATGCCGCCCAGCGATTTCATCGCCCTGGCCGAACAGTCGGGCCTGATCTCGGCGCTGACCGAACGCTTGTGCCAACGGGCCATGGTTGACCTCAACGCCTGGCGGAAGGCCGGGCTGACCTTCTCGGTGGCGCTGAACTTTTCCATCGAAACGCTGACCGACCTGTCCCTGCCCAAGCGCCTGTCGGCCCTGGCCGCCGATCATGGCATCGCCCCCGCGGACCTGATCCTGGAGGTGACCGAAAGCAAGATCACCACCAACCTGGCCGACTGTTTGGAAGTCCTGCCCCGGCTGCGCATGCTGGGCTTCGGGTAGGCGAACGACGATTACGGCACCGGTTATTCCTCCCTGCAGCAGCTGCAGCAGTTTCCCTTCACGGAATTGAAGGTTGATCGCGCCTTCGTCCATGGCGTCGCCCACTCCACCGCGGCGCGGGCAATCTTGGAAAGCAGCGTCCTGCTGGCGCGGAAGCTGGACTTGCGCATCGTCGCCGAAGGGGTCGAGACGCCCGAGGATCTGGGCGTGATCCAGGCCCTGAACTGCGACATGATCCAAGGCTTCTTGGTGTCCAGGCCCGTGCCGCCGGACCAGATCCCGGCCGTGCACGCGCGCCACGCCGCCGGCCGCACGGCGGCGGCCCATCATTTGTAACCGCCGGCCGCGCGCCGGCTGCCCACC
>CAYNRD010000445.1:0-2603 GCA_964399515.1 uncultured Mycobacteriaceae bacterium
GAGCCCACCGCCGGGCTGGACCCGATCGGCGCCGCCGCGATCGACCGGCTGCTCCTGCGCCTGAAGCAGGACCTGGGCCTGACCGTGTTCCTGGTCACCCATGATCTGGACAGCCTGGTGACCATTTGCGACCGCATCGCGGTGCTGATCGACAAGCGCGTGGTTGTCGATACACTGCCGCGCCTGATGGACCACCCGAATCCCTGGATGCAGGATTATTTCCGGGGTCCCCGGGCGCGGTCGGCCCGGCTTGGCGACGGCCAGGCGCCGGCCGCGGCCCCCTAAGCTCTGGAGAGCCGGTTTTGGAGACACGGGCCAGCTATATCGTCATCGGCGCCTTCGTGCTGGTCTTCGCCATCGGCATGGCGGTGTTCATCGCCTGGATCAGCCAGGCGACCTTCGACCGGGACTTCGCCTTCTACAAGGTCCGGTTCGAGGGGGCGGTGACCGGCCTGCAGCAGGGCAGTGCCGTGCGCCTGAACGGCCTGCCGGTCGGGGTGGTGACCACGGTCCGCCTGGACCGGGAGCTGCCGGGTACGGTGGAAACCGTGCTGCGCCTGGGCGCGGAGACGCCGGTGCTGGACGGGGCCGTGGCCCGGCTGGAGGCCTTGGGGCTGACCGGCGGCGTGTTCGTGCAGATCACCGGCGGCGACGGCGCGCCCATCCGGCCCCTGCCGGGCGAACAATTGGCCGAGATCCCGTCGGCCCCGTCCAACATCCAGTCGGCGTTGGAAAGCCTGCCCCAGGTGACCGCCCAGGCCGTTCAGTTGCTGGAGAACGCCAACCGGCTGTTGGCGGCCCAGAACCAGGACGCGGTCCTGGAAATCCTGGTCAATATCCAAACTCTGACCGAGGTGCTGGCGACCGAGAGCCGGGCCTTGGGGCAGTTGTCCGGCCAGGCCGCGTCCCTGGTGGAAAACCTGGACACGCTGGTGGTGTCATTGAACCGGGATACGGGCCGCCTGGTCGACCGGGCCGACCAGCTGATGGCCACCGCCACCGGCCAGCTGGACCAGGTCGGGCGCACGGCCGACCGGACCGTGGCCGAACTGGGCACGGTCGCCCGCACGGTGGAGGGGACGGCCAGCCGCATCAACACCTTGCTGGATGAAAACCGCACCGGCATCGAGACCTTCACGTCCGAAGGCCTGTTCGAGCTGTCCCTTATGATCTCGGAGGTGCGGGGGCTGGCCCAGACCCTGAACCGGTTGAGCGAGCGGCTGGAGCGGGACCCGGCCCAGTTCCTGTTCGGCGGCACCCGCGGGGTGTCGGCGGAATGAGCGGCCCACCCCCCTCCCTGGACCGGCGCCGGCTGTTGGCGCTGGGCGCCGCCGGGCTGGGCGTTAACGGCGGCGTCAGCATCGCCGGCCGGCCGGCGGAGCTGTACACCCTGACCCCGAAATCGACCTTCGACGAGGCGGTGCCGTCGGTCGAGTGGCAGTTGCTGGTCGAACAGCCCTTGGCCTCCTCGGCCCTGGACACGGCCAGGATCGCGTTTTTGTCATCGCCGATCCGGGTCGATTATTACGCCGATGTGGCCTGGACCGCCCGGGCGCCGGCCCTGGTGCAGACCCTGATGGTGGAAAGCTTCGAGAACGCGAGGCGCATCGTGTCGATCGGGCGGGAGGGTTTCGGCCTGCGCGCCGATTTCATCCTGAAAACCGAGCTTCGGGAATTCCAGGCCGAACTGACCGACCCCGGCGGCCGCGCCGCCCAGGCCCGGGTGCGCCTGAACGCCAAGCTGGTGCGGGTGCCCGAGCGGGTGATCGTGGCGGGGGAAACCTTCGAGGCGACGGCCCCGGTCAGCGGCGCCCGGTTCGAGGCCGTGGTGCTGGCCTTCGACGCCGCCTTGGGCTCGGTGCTGGGCGCGCTGGTGGAATGGACCCTGATCACAGGCCAGCGCACCTGGCTGGCCCCGCGCTGACCGCGCGCCCGGAGGGGCGTGATCAGCGGTATTGATCTGTCCGGACGAAAGCTTGATATTGCCTTAACGTGACACTTGCCGCAGCGGCGCCCGCGGCTTTCGTGCCGCCCGCCCGCCCGCGCGGGGCCGGCCCGTGCCGCCCGCGCCCCCCAGGGATGCAGTATGGCCGATACGCTGACCCGCACCGATGTTCAACAGCTGCTCCAGGACCCGTCCGAGCAGAACCGGGCCGGCATGGCGGTCAAGGTGGCGGCCCAGATCGACGAAACCGACCTGACCGCCGAAGAGCGGCAGATCGCCATGGACATCGTCCGGGTGATGGCCAAGGACACCGCCCAAATGGTGCGGGAAAGCCTGGCCACCAACATCAAGACCTCCCGCAACATGCCCAAGGACGTGATCCTGGCCCTGGCCAAGGATGTGGATGAGGTGGCGGTTCCGATCCTGGAGTTTTCCGAACTGCTGACCGATGAGGATCTGGTCCAGATCATCGAAAGCACCGGGGAAAGCAAGCAATCGGCGATCGCCCGGCGGGAGGTGGTGTCCGAAG
The DNA here is from genome assembly GCA_964399515.1 of uncultured Mycobacteriaceae bacterium. GTDB lineage: Bacteria > Pseudomonadota > Alphaproteobacteria > DSM-16000 > Inquilinaceae > CAYNRD01. The sequence goes on from CAYNRD010000445.1 coordinate 2,475, forward strand.
CGGTGTCCGAAGCCCTGGTGGAGACCGAGAACGTCAACGTGGTCACCGCCCTGGTCGCCAACCCCGGCGCCGACATCAGCGAGCGGGCCATGAACAGCGTGGTCGATAAGTTCGGGGACCTGGAGCAGG
>CAYNRD010000446.1:0-2603 GCA_964399515.1 uncultured Mycobacteriaceae bacterium
TGGGCGGTTCTTACAATTGTCCCGAGGTCGCTTTGCCTTGGCTGCCAATCGAACGAAACATTCGCGCTGACATCCGCGATCAATTCCGGCGGGTCGCCCGCGCGTCGGGGCCGCGATCGTGCGGGCACGGGCTTGCCCGACACGGCCTCGACAGCCGTGATGATCTCCCAGACAGAATGCCCTTGGCCCGTACCCAGATTGGCCAGGAGACCGCCGGCGCCGTCCAGGAGGCTGCGCAGCGCCGCGACATGGGCCTGGGCCAAATCCGTGACATGAATATAGTCCCGGACCGCCGTGCCGTCTGGCGTGGGGTAATCGGTGCCATACAGGGCCAAATGCGGGATGATACCTTGGGCGGCCATGATCGTGCGCGGTATCAGATGGGTTTCAGGGTCATGATCCTCCCCCGTCTCGCCGTCTGGGTCCGCGCCAGCGGCGTTGAAATATCTGAGGATGGCAGTCCCGAACCCATATGCGGCACCGTAGTCCCGAACCGCGTGTTCACAGGCCAGCTTGGTACGCCCGTATGGGCTGATCGGCGCCAGCGGCGCGGTTACGGGGATCGGCGTGGCCTCTGGAACACCGTAGACCGCGCAGGTCGAGGACAGCACAAACGCCCTTAGCCGGTGACGCACCACCGCATCCAAGACCGATAAACACCCTCCGGTATTGCTGGCGTAATAGAGGTCGGGCGACGCCACGCTCTCTCCAACCAGTGCCCGGGCGGCGAAGTGCAGAATACCGTCAGGTCGATACGCCCTTATCGCCGCGTCGAGCGCCCCGGCATCGCGAATGTCGCCGACGACAAGATCGCCCCAACGGACCAGATCCCGATGCCCTTGGGACAGGTTGTCATAGACCACCGGTCGAAAACCGTCCGCAGCCAAGGCCTTGCACGCATGGCTGCCGACATACCCAGCACCGCCGGTCACAAGAATTGTGGTCATGGTTTGGACAATGCCCGTTGGTGAGGCCCTCGAAAAACATCCATTTAGCAAGCGTAGTGCTTAGACCTTCCAGCACGGACCTGTCGATATGAACTGGCCCCCGTTCGGACCGGACAGGCGGCGTCAGGGAGGAGGCTTGGGGGATATCCTTAAGCACAGGCTTATGTCCGACGACCACCAGCGCATTGAAGTCACCACCGGGACGGCGCGCCGGCGCCGCTGGGGCACGGAGGAAAAGCACCGGATCGTCGAAGAAACGCTGCCGCCTGGGGAGAGCGAAGCCGCGTCGGCGCCGTCACAACGCGCAAGACGCGGCGGTGTTGCCGCCGGTGCGCCGATTGGTCGACGAACGGCCCACCTGCGGCTATGGTCGGATCACGGCGCTGCTGAAACGGGGAACGGGCGACACAGGGCGAGCCGCCCACCAACCACACGCACGTCTACCGGCTGATGAAGGTCCACGGCCCATTCCTGCGAAAGCACACCGCCGATCGCACCGCGCGTTCAGGCGCGCCCACCAAACCGCCGCGCTGTACGGTTGGATTGGGAGCAGCTCAACGTCGGGGGCCAGGTCAGAGCCAACATTAGCCTGAAAGGGATCTACCACATGACATTGCAGGATTATCTGCTTCGGAACGTAGAAAAGGTCGCGCAGGACGCGGCGAGTGATCTCTTTGGACTTCGCCAAGATGGTCTAATTGACGACTTGATCGCCCAGAAAAATGCGATGATCGAAAGCTTGCAGCGGGACCTAAGCATTGCCCAGACGGATCTCGCCCGGGCACTGGATGCAAACGAAACCTTCGCAGACCTCCGTAACCGCGTGAACAATCTTGAGAGACGTGCTCAAGACGCGGAGGCGGAGGTCGAGCGGCTTAGAAGCTTCTTCGAAGAGCGGAACACACCGTCATCATCTGGGTAATCCAACGCTCAAACTCTAAAGATAAAACCACGTTACGTCAAAGTATCCAGAAAGTCTCTTGACCCACAAGCGAGCATACGGCCACGGTAGATTCGGTATGGCATGGGGGCGGTCGAAACCGATCGGCACCAATGGTTCACCACATCCGTGAAAACTTTCCGACCGGACGCGGCGATTTCTTCAACAATCAGATAGGGCAAGATCAGTGTTGCCTTCCCAAGAGGTCGAGCAAGCGGGTAAGCTGGTGTTTCAGCCATGGTTTGGAAATCATCAATGATGATGAGGGCATCCGCGCTCAGGTGAGCGCGAGCCACCAAAAACTCATCCAAATTGTGTTCAGGATCGCCACCACCGTCGATGTAAGCCAAATCGAACCTGGGAAGTCGCTCCGCGGCCGCCCGGATGCCTTCCCTGCCGGTTCCGGTGTAAAACGTCATTCGATCATCAATCGTCACACCTGCGTCGATTAAATGTTGGCGACACATCGCGAGATGGTTTTTATCGGGGTCAATGGTCCAAAGCGCTGCACCGGCGCCGCCGTTTTGAACCGCCTTCGAGAACCGCAAGGTCGACTGCCCCTGCTCATTGCCGAAAGCGGTTCCTATCTCCACGATCACCGGATGCTTTGACTTGGCCGTGATATAAGCGATCGCCTGATCCAAAAGGTCTTCGCGCTTGAACGGTTCCATGATCCTTATGACCTTTCCCCAATAAAAACAAAAAATCCGCGATCG
>CAYNRD010000447.1:0-2602 GCA_964399515.1 uncultured Mycobacteriaceae bacterium
ATCCGTTCCCGTGTGTTTTCCTCCAGCGCCGCCCGATAGGCCAAAACCGCCTGTTCCAGCCGGTCGGTGCCCGGCTCCCGCGCACCAAGTCGCGCCAGGCTGAGGCCCAAACGGCCATTCAATTCCGCCCGAAGATCCGGCTGGGCGGTGCGGTCGATCTGGTCGCGCGCCTGCTGGAAGCCCTCGACCGCGGCTTCACGGGCGTGTTTCGCCTCTTCGAACCGGCCCAGTTGGTCCAGCACGTCGGCGGTGTCGTTGAGCAGTACTGCCCGCCGACGGTCGTCGCCGGGCCTGGGGTGCCGGTCCAAGTCGGCGAGCGAGGTGCTGAGCGAGTCCAGCCGGGTTTCCAGCCGCGCCCGGTCCCAGGCCGTGGTGTCCGGCCTGTACCCGTCCGGCCCGTGCGCGGCGGGGTCGGAGAGCGGCCGGGAGAGCGCGACCGCTTGGTCCGACAGCGTGCTGGGAAACCGGAACACCCGGGCGCGGAAGCTCCAGAAATCCGGCGCGTGGGCCGGGAACACCCGGGCGACTGATTTCGGGATCCAGAACACGATCGGCAGCGGGCAGGCCTGGGCGATCCCGTCCCGCTGGCTGTTCATGCCACCCAACAGCATGGTGCCGTCGGCCAGCGCCCCGCCCTCCTCCCGGGACAGCCAGGCCTCCAGCCCGGTGACCATCATCACCGACCGGGACGGGTCCTGGGGCACAGCGTCACGCAACCGGGCAAAGACGTTGGGGCGTTCGGGCTTTGACAGATCAACCCGCACCACCGCGATGCCGTCCGGCGCCAGGTCGTCCGTGATCAGACGGATCGCCCGGTCCCGGTCAATCGGCGCCTCGAACATCCCGAAAGCCAGGGCGAATTCCCCGGTCTGGCGCAGCAGCAGGCGCAAGCGCGCCCAATCCTCCGCCCACGCCTCGGGGATCGGGTCAGACGCCATCACCGTCCGCCCGCTTCAGGACGGCGGTCATGCGCGGCGCCCAGCGCAGGGCCGGATGGAGATCGTACCAGTTGGTCTCACCGTTATAGGCCAGCACCACTTCCAGATCGATCAGCTTCAACAGCAGCTTCCGGCCCGCCTCGGCATCGCCGCCGATCGTCGGGCTGGTGTGATGACGATGGATGTGGATCAGATGCGGCTTGTGATAGTCAAACGGCTCCAGCGCCTGTTCCATGTCCAGGGCCAGCGTCAGCGCCGCCCGCTTCACCGCCCAAGCGTCGATTTGGGTGCGGTCGGTGGCCAGGGCCTCCAACTGGGCGTCCCCCAACAAGCGGACCAAGTGCCGGGGCACACCGCCCGACATGCGGGCCAAGTCCCGCACCGTCTCGGGGCTGTCGAACACCGCGCCGATATCAACGCGTTCGCCCACCATCTCTTCCAACACGTCCAGACCCGGATCATGGTCCGGCCAGTCCGGCTCTGGCCCGTGGACCTTGACGGTGGGCAAGGCTGCGTCGTTGCGCCGAGCGCCAACCGGCACCGCGTTCGCAAGTTGCAAGGTCAGGGGCCGGGTGAAGATGCAATGGGCGTCCAACTGTTCCAAACGGCCGAGGTTGATATCGAACAAGTCCCGGGCCGACTGGGCGCCGCTTTCCACCCGATACAACTTATCCAGCCCATCGATGACGAGCAACAGCGGCAGATCGATGCCCTTGTCGCTCAGCGCGGCCCGTACATGGGCCAGGAACCGGTTGACCTCATCGACCAGACTGTCGCCGCTCCGCCGGAGTCCGTCTCGGATCTGGCGGCGCTTTTCGACCGTTCCGCCCTTGACAATGCTGGTCATCCGACTGAGCAGCCGGGCGCCAAGGCCGAAAACCGTCAGCCCCGCATGACCTTCCGCCTGCAGTCTGGAGGTGTGCAGAATCTCGTTTTCTGTGATGGTTTCGGTCGATTCCCGCACGAACCAGTCGGCGACCGCTTGGATGAACGTGTCGTCGAGAACGATTTGGTGTTCTGCGAAGAACGGCGTCTTGCGGAAGAACGCCACGATGCCATCGACGATGTACAGCAACAGCAGCGCGTAATCGATTTCCGGCAACTCGCTTTGGGCGATCTCCAAGGGGATCGGGAGCGCCTTACCCTCCCGCAGAAAGGACTCGCACAGGAAGTTCAACTCCGTGCTTTTCCCGGCGCCGACATGGCCGGAAAAGAAGGCCGTGATCGGGGAGGCCGAGGGGTCGGCCAGGGCGCGGTCGAGCCGCAACGCCAACCGCCGCAGGGCCGAGGAGCCGGCTTCTGGCGCCCGCCCTCGGGACAAATCCACATAGCGGCTGTCGCCGGCCGGCAGCGGTGTCAGATGGGTGACCCGTCCGACCTCGTCCAAACGCTTGACCGGTTCGATGGTCATGGGCTTTTGGCCCAGCACCGCCCCGGCGGCGGCGGTCAGCGCTGTGGTGATCTCGTTCGCCATGCTGCCCTGTGTCGTCCGGGCATGGCGGTTTGTCCAGCCTAGCGTTCGGTGAAGGCGCGGGTAAAGCCGCGGAAGATCGGGCGCAGCAGGTAGTCCAGCACGGATTTGCTGCCGGTCTTGATGTCCGCCTCCACGGTCATGCCCGGGATGATCCGGTTGATGCCCGGAACGTCCCCGGCATGGTCCTGGC
>CAYNRD010000448.1:0-2596 GCA_964399515.1 uncultured Mycobacteriaceae bacterium
ACCGGACAGAATCACAACCCACTGAAACCGCTCAACTCTTTTCGGGTCAGGCTCTAAGACAAAGTCGTTCCGTTTGCCGTTTAAGCTCATTTGATGATTGTTTGTCCAAGCGCCGCCTGGATTCCATGCATATGTGATGTCGAATGCGGGCGAAAGCCGCCATGCGCCGTCACGATCCATGAGGAATGCGATGTTCTTCACATGGTCGTCTTGATTGCGGGCCATAACGTTGAAAACCGCGCGCCGGACTTGCTGTTCGACGTCGTGTTTCGGTAAGTGCAATCGGCGGACGACTTCGACAGCCTGTTCTTAGGAGTACTGATCCGGCTGGTTGAAGTCATAATGGGCCATGGCGCAAAGGGATTGCATGTGCAGTTTTCGCCCGTTGTCCGTGCGGTCGAAACGCTTGGTCATGAAATGGCTGCGGCCGCTTTCCTGGTGCAAGCGGCACGGTGCCATATCGATCCCGGCATCGCGGGCCATGAGGTGATAGGCATACTCGATGGTGCCATAACCGAGTGGGTCCGCGACCTCGGTGCGGTTTCGGTTGTTCGTGACCCCATCGAATTTGATCAGCCAGTGCTCAAAACCGTTACCGGCATCAATTTGACCGGATCGAAAGGCGTTCGTTGACGGGTTCCGGGCAAGGATCGCCTTCGCGCGCGCGCCGCCAGCGGACGTACCAACGCGCAAAATGTCGTCGATGATCGCTTTGTCGTCTGTTCCCGTCAACGCGCCGCCAAGACTGGCGCGTTCATCGAGAACCCGGTTCGCCAAATCGACCAGAGCGGCAACGTTCACCCGGCGTTGGCTGGTCGGCTCGCTCAAGACAGTGGGCTCGAACTCGAGCGCTCCCATGCCGCGACGACCGATGTAGCAAAGGCGTTCGACCGGATTGAAGCTATCGGCCGTCCGCCCCCGTGCGGCCAGCCAGGCGTCGATGATGGCATTGCCAAAACGATCCGGCAGGGAATCCGCCAAAAGCCCGGGTAGCCCCTTGAAAGTGTTGCGCGTTAGGGCCGGAAACTCATAGGGAGCGGCTCGGAGCGGCATGGTCAGGGGCGCCAACTGCACGCCACTGGCCAGGAAGTCCGGCATATACTGGAACACGCCTATTGCCCGGTCCTCAAGCCAGGAGACGGCGCCGATGTCGCGCCCCCAAAGTCGGATACGGGCATCACTCATCGTCGTCGCCCCACCGCCAACCGGCGGTGGTCGTCGGTGTTTGCGGCGCGCGCGCGCGCTGGCGCACCTTGCCGCCGCGCAAAACGCGCTCGACCGGGCGCACGGACGGATCGGGCAGCAGGGCCGCGAGGTTTTGTTGGATGCCCAACGCGGAAAGGGCACGGATGAAGGTGTCGAAGGAAACGCCTTGACCTTTTTCGAGACGCGTCAGCGTCCGCGTTGACAGGCCCGCCTCCTTGGCCAGCTGTTTTTGTGTTATGTTTCGAGATAACCGGATTTGTTCCAACCGCTCCCCCAAGGCTCCGATGATCTGTTCGGCATTGGCGGTCGAGAAGTCAATTTTGTGCGACATTTTTTGCGGCTTACCTGTTCGGATGGGCCTTTAGAAGACAGTTTTGGATCAAAAGTGGGACCGTTCGCGGCATGGCTGTTATCCTGCGGGACGTCCGATAACAAGCCACATTTGGCTCTTTAAATGCTTTCATCTGATTTAGATAGACAAAAAAATCATCTTATCTAGCGCATGCCATAATCCCGATGCAAACCCGCCGGCGAAACCCAGCTCGACGGGGTGGACGCCGTACCGTTCCCCTGGTCCAAGCGGTGATCGTGCGCGCGGAAAAGAAAACGGGCTCGCCCTCCCGAAGGTGAGCGAGCCCGGTTCTGGCGGGGTTTTTGGCGTGCGGGGGGTGGATTACACCCCGCCGTCCGCCCCCATCTGCATCATCACCAGCAGCGCGCCGTTGGCGGGGCCGAAGGAGTCGATCGGGATATGCCGATCCATCGCCAGATCGGACAGGGTCCGCCGGCCATTGTCCCAGACCACCAGCTGATAGGGGGCGTCCAGGGGCAGGTCACGCAAGGTGCGGGACCGTTCCAACCCCTGCAGGGCGCGCAGCAACAGCCCATCCCGGCCCTCAATCAACGCGGTGACCTGGTCGCCCTCGGTGTTGAGCACGTGCACGGTCCGGGCATCCAGCTTCTGGAAGGTCAGCTCATGCACGACGTCGGGCGCCCGCCCGGCGGTACGGCCGGCCTCGGTCTCGGTCAGTTGCACCCAGAACACCGCGACCACGGTCAGCAACACCAGGCCGAAGGCGGCATAGAGCGGGGCCGGGGTTCGCGGCCGTTCGGCCGGGGCCGCCTCGGCGGCGGGTTAGCACGTGCGGGGATGGGCGGGTGCGGGGTCCGGGGCGATGACGTCGGCGCGCATGGCCTCTTCCAGGCGGGCGGTCAGCTGGGCCGCCACACCGGCCACGTTGGGCAGGGCCCGCAGCATCGGCTCCGGACGCTTCAGCCGGAACGGCCGGGCATGGGGCCACAGCAGGAAATAGGGCAGGCGCAGCTCGTCCTTCAACTGGATGGCGATGCTGCCGACCCCGTTGGCGCCCACCTTCATCTGCACGCTGTC
>CAYNRD010000449.1:0-2563 GCA_964399515.1 uncultured Mycobacteriaceae bacterium
GTGACAGACGACCCCGGCGCGCCGACACTGGTCCAGCAGGCCGCCCAGATCCGCGCCGCCCAGTTTGAAGCCGCGGCCCAGGATCCGCTGGTCCAGGCATTGTTTGCGCAATTTCCGGATGCCGAAATCGTTGACGTGCGCGGCCCGGCTGACACCGCAGCACCGCCGCCGCACCCCATCCCCGATGAGCCGCCGGCCGATGGCAAGGCCGGGCTGCCGCTGGCGGTGTGGATTGGCATCGGCATCGCGGTGGTGGTGCTGTTGGTGGCCGTGGCCAGCGGCGCGTGAGCGCGGCCGCCGCCTGCCGCTTGACCGCGCGCCCGCCGAGCGCCTAGCTTCGCGGAAGATAACAGCACAAGAACCCGGGCCGGTTTCCCCGCGCCCGGCGGACCGGTTTGGGCCCGGAGACGCCCCACCGGCCCACGCCACACATGGGAGGCACTCGGATGGCGACCGTATCCATGACGGTGAACGGCAAGGCTGTGTCCAAGGAGGTGGAGCCGCGGGCCCTGCTGGCCAATTTCCTGCGGGAGACCTTGGGCTTGACCGGCACCCATATTGGCTGTGACACCAGCCAGTGTGGGGCTTGCGTGATCCATGTGGACGGCAAGTCGGTCAAGGCCTGCGCCATGCTGGCGATCCAGGCCGATGGGGCGGCGGTCACCACCATCGAGGGCATCGCCCAACCCGATGGCACCCTGCACCCGATGCAGGAGGCGTTCCGCCAGCACCATGGCCTGCAATGCGGGTTTTGCACCCCCGGCATGGTGATGAGCGCCATCGACCTGCTGCAGACCAACCCCAAACCGACCGAACACGAAATCCGGGAGTGGCTGGAGGGCAATATCTGCCGCTGCACCGGCTATCACAACATCGTCAAGGCGATCCAGGACGCGTCCGGCCAGTTGCCGGCGTCCCAGGAAGCCGCCGAGTAACCCGCCCCGGCGGCGGCCGAAGAGGGCGCCCAAAGCCCCGTCGCCCCCGGAGCATCGCGATCAGGGAGGATCAGAACATGGCACCGGACACCCACGTCCCGTCGGGGGGCATCGGCCAATCGGTGGTGCGCAAGGAAGACCAGCGCTACCTGACCGGGCTGGGCCGGTACACCGATGACATCAACCGGGCCGGCCAAGCCTACGCGTATATCGTCCGTTCGCCCCTGGCCCATGCCAAGCTGGGCGCCGTCAAGACCGACGCGGCCGCCGCCATGCCGGGCGTGCTGGGGGTGCTGACCGGCGCTGACATGCGCGCCGACGGCATCCAGGGTGGGCTGCCGGCCGGCTGGGCGATCACCAGCAAGGACGGCAGCGCCATGAAGACGCCGCTGCACCCGATCCTGGCCGAGGGCAAGGTCCGCTATGTGGGGGACCCGATCGCGATCGTGGTCGCCGAGACCCTATCCCAGGCCCGGGACGCGGGCGAAGCTTTGGAACTGGACTTGGAAGAGCTGCCGGCCGTGGTCGGCTCGGTCGATGCGCTGGCCGCCGGTGCCCCCCTGCTCCATGAGGAGGCGCCGAACAACCGCTGCTTCGATTGGGAATTGGGCGACAAGGCCGCCACCGACCAGGCGTTCGCATCCGCCGCCCACCGGATCAGCCTGGACATCGTCAACAACCGGCTGGTGCCCAACGCCATGGAGCCGCGGGCGGCACTGGGTGACTTTGACCGCGGGACGGGCACGTTCACCATCTACACCACCAGCCAGAACCCCCATGTGGCCCGGCTGGTGATCTCCGCCTTCGTGGGCCTGGCGCCCGAGCACAAGCTGCACATCATCGCCCCCGATGTGGGCGGCGGCTTCGGCTCCAAGATCTACATCTATTCCGAGGAGGTGGCCTGCGCGTATGCCTCCAAGAAGCTGGGTGTACCCGTGAAGTGGGTCGCCGAACGCACCGAAAGCTTCCTGACCGACGCCCATGGCCGCGACCACGTCACCACGGCTGAGCTGGCCCTGGACGCGGAGGGGCGGTTCCTGGGCCTGCGCGCCAGTACCAAGGCCAATCTGGGCGGCTATGCCAGCCTGTTCGCCACCGCCACGCCCACCTACCTGTATGGCTGCCTGCTGTCCGGCCAATACAAGATCCCCGCGATCTATTGCGAGGTCGAAGGGGTGTACACCAACACCGCGCCCGTGGACGCGTACAGGGGGGCCGGCCGGCCGGAGGCGACCTATGTGGTCGAGCGGCTGGTGGATGAGGCGGCCAAGGCCCTGGGCCTGGATCGGGCCGAAATCCGGCGCAAGAACTTCATCGACAGCTTCCCCTACGAGACGCCGGTGATCATGACCTATGATTGCGGGGACTATCACGCCAATCTCGACAAGGCGCTGGAGGTGGGCGACTACGCCGGCTTCGAGGCCCGCCGGGCCGAGGCCCAGGCGCGCGGCAAGCTGCGGGGCTTGGGCCTGTGCAGCTATGTGGAGGCGTGCGGCATCGCGCCGTCGGCCGCGGTCGGCTCGATCGGTGCCGGGGTCGTGCTGTGTGAAAGTGCCAAGGTGCGCTTCAACGCCACCGGCAATGTGATGATCTTCAGCGGCTCCCACTCCCACGGCCAGGGCCATGAG
>CAYNRD010000450.1:0-2561 GCA_964399515.1 uncultured Mycobacteriaceae bacterium
CCCCCGGCCGCAAGCATGGCCACCCGCCAGCCGAATGGCCGCCACTGGATGCCCCGGTTGTGGGCCAGCACCAGACTGACCCCGACCAGGAACAGGAACAACGCCGGGATGAAGGCCCGCAAGCCCAGCCAAAACCAGTTGTCGAACAGCGGGATCCCGGCCAGGCGGAAGAACCACAAATCCCAGGCCAGGTGGTAGACCACCATCAGGGCGATGGCGACGGTGCGCAGGCCATCCACCGCATCCAGCCGGCCGATGCGGATCCGCTTGGGCTGGATGCGCATGGGGTCTGCCGGCACCGGCTCAGATCCCGCCCGAACGCGCCCAGTCAAAATACAGGTCCCGGGCTTTCTTGTAGACCGGGCCGGGCTGGAAGTCCCGCTCCTCCACCCGGGAGAAGTAGAGCAGCTTGCCGTAATTGCCCGTCGAGAATACCTCGTCGGCGGCCAGGACTTCGTCCGGCGTCATGTCCCGTTCCTGGACCTCCACGCCCGCGTCACGCATCAGCTGGATCACCCGCTGGCGGGTGATGCCGTTCAGGAAGGTGCCGTTGGGCGCCGGGGTGACCAGCACCCCGTCCCGGGCGATCATGATGTTGGCGGTGGCCAGTTCCGAGACATGGCCGGCCGTATCGCACATGATCGCGTTGTCGAAGCCGCGCGCGCGCGCCTCCTGCAAGGCCAGGCCCGATTGGGGGTACAGGCACGCCGCCTTGGCGAAGGTGGGGGCCACGTCTGGCCCCGGCCGCTTCTTCTGGGACAGGCAGGCCGAATAGCCCTTGTCCGTCGGCAGGGGCGAGGCATAGACCGACAACGCGAACTGGGTCGTCGCCGGGTCCGGGGAGACGAAGCCGCCCGTGGCCCAGAACATCGGCCGCACGTACAGCGCCGCATCGCTGGGGAACTTGGCGATGCCCTCCTTGGACAGGGCCAGGATCTCCTCCAGCGTCTTGGTCGGCCCCAGGCCGATCGATGTCGCGGAGTTGATCACCCGCTGGCTGTGCTTGTCCAGATCCGGCGCGGCCCCATCGAAGGCCCGGGCGCCGTCGAACACGGTGGACGCCAGCCACATGGCATGGTCCATGGGCCCGACGATGGGCGGGTTGCCCTCATGCCACGCGCCGTCGAAGAACGTCCAAGCCTTGGCCGCCATCGGCGGACCCTCCCGTCACTGATTTACCGCTCCGGCTATCCCGGGCGGGAACGGGCCGTGTGTCAAGGCGTGGCGTAGGCCCAGGCGCGTTTCGAACAGGATGGTCCGATGTCGAATGCGGTGATGAACATTGTCGGCCACTTGGCCCAAGACCGCCCCGATAAGATCACCGGCCTCGAGGTTGCTGTTTCGGCCTTCTATGGCGCGCTCGCCCGATACCTGGAGGCTGATACCCTCTACGGGCGGTGCGCCGATGCCGAGACCCGAAAGAGGTTTCCCGAGTTCGTGCGCGCGCATGGCTGGGGGCGCAGGGTGGTGGCATTGCCGGGCAGGCCGACCCAACACCTGTTCGACGTCGGCTGCCTGTTTCACAGCACACCCCAATTGACCCCACTGGGCATTAGCGCCGCCATTATGGCGCAGACCGCTTCAGCCTGTGCGGCCTCACCCATTCCATGTCTTCGTTCGCGTTGTTGGACGAATTGACGCAATTCTTCACCCATCACGCTGAGCCTTGGGATGCGATCGTATGCACGTCCGAGGCGGTGCGTTCGGTGGTTCGGAACCTGTGGCGGCAAAATCACGAGCTTCTGGCCGCACGGTTTCGGGGCGCGTCGGCACCCGAACCCCTGATGCCGGTGATCCCGCTTGGCTTGCGGGACGAGGAGCGCCAAGCGGACGAAGCCACCCGGGCTGCCTGGCGTGCCGAACACGGTATCGGCGACGACCGTGATCGATGGCGATGAGGCGTGTAAGGCCCTGGAAACACTGGTGGCCAACGGCGATCTGCGCCGATCAATCGGTGAAAAAGGGCGTGTGGCCGAATCATAGCCATCAGGCCCCGGACCGGGGCTACTGGCTGGACCAGACGATGCGGGCCATCCAGACGACCTCCTCGACCGCCAGGAGCTGGTCGGGGTGGGCGGGGTTAAGGGGGCGGATTTCCACCCGGTTGGCGCTTTGCCGGGTCAGCTCACCGATCGCCAGGGGGCCGTCGAGCAGCCCCGCGATCACCCGATCGCCGCGCCGGATCGCTGCGTTGGGGGAGACGATCATCACCGCCCCGTCCCGGATGGCGGGATCCATGGCGTCCCCGGTCATCTCCAACGCGTACAGGGCCGGGTCCGGCGGGTCCGGGAACAGCACTGCGTCCCAATGGGGGCCGGTGGGCGCGCCGCCCGGGTCGAACTGGGCCAGCACGGCCTGGTCGGTTGCCAGAACCGGAATCCGCCGGCTGATCGCCGCCTGGTCCTCGGGCTCGATCAGGCGCACGAAGTCAGTCAGCCGGCTGCCGGTGGCGGTCAGGATCTTGGACAGGCTTTCGGTGGACGGCCAGCGCAGCTTGCCAGCCGGAGTCTTGCGCTTGGACGGATTGAACGTGGTCGGGTCCAGCCCCGCCCGCCGGGCCA
>CAYNRD010000451.1:0-2558 GCA_964399515.1 uncultured Mycobacteriaceae bacterium
CTCGCAATCGGAGATCGCCACGAAGCCGATCTGCCGCGCGAGAAGGGCGAACAGATCCTCTAGGACCGCCTCCTTGAGATCATCGGACAAGATGCAGAGCACCATCTGCATTTGTCCCATGGCTCCCACCTGACCTTCACGGCTCCAGGCCCCCGAGCGCCCCGCCCCGCCCAGGAACCCCTCCAGCACGGTGACTACGTTGAGGCCGATCGCCTCGATCGCGTAGCCGCCTTCCATCACGAACAGGGTCGGCAGGCCCAAGCCGGCGATGTCGGCGCCGGTGGTCAGGAAATCGGGGCTGTCCAGTGTGAAGCTGGAGATCGGGTCGTCCTTGAAGGTGTCCACGCCCAGGGAGACGACCACGGCCTCGGCGCCGAAGGCCTTGATCTTGGCGATCCCGTCCCGGAGCGCGTCCCGCCAGGCGGGGAATTGGGTGCCGGGCGGCATGGGGTAGTTGCGGGTGAAGCCGTCGCCGGCGCCCGCACCGGTCTCGTCCCCGAAGCCCAGGAAATAGGGGAAGCACTGGTCCGGGTCACCATGCAGGTTGACCACCAGCACATCGGCCCGGTCATAGAAGATGTCCTGGGTGCCGTTGCCGTGGTGGAAGTCCACATCCAGGACCGCGACCCGCCCGGCGCCGTCCGCCCGGAACATCTGCGCCGCGATGGCGGCGTTATTCAGAAAACAATAGCCGCCGTACTGGTCCCGGGAGGCGTGGTGGCCCGGCGGGCGGCACAGCGCGAAGGCCGCCCGCGCCCCGCCCGCCACCAGCCGCTGGGCCGATTGGGCGACCGCGGCCGAGGCTTGGGCCGCCCGCCAGGTGCCCGCGGTCAGCGCCGTTTCCGTCGCCATGGCGTAGTAACCAAGGCGCGCTTCGATATGGGCCGGGATCCGGTCCTGGCGCAGCCGGCGCAGCGGCATGCTGGTGGCGATCATCTCCCCCCGGTTGCCGGCCGCGACCCAGTCCGTCCAGCCGCCCTCCAGGAACGCCAGATAGCCGGGGTCATGCAGGCTGCCCACGGGGGCGGGATCGAGCGGGGCCGGGGCCTCTGGCTCCGGGAAGCCCCGGTCGGCCAGCCGGCGCAGGACATACTCCACCCGGGACGGCCGCTCGAACGGCGTGACCAACTGCCCGCCGGACAATTCGGCCTGGGGGAAGTGCAAACGGTGGTCCTCACTGAACACGGTGCGCATGGTCTCTGTCCGCTTATGGGGGTCGACTGACCGATGATGGCCAAGCCGAACCGTTTGGCATAGACTGCCCACCCCCAAAACAGGATTGCGCATGGGAGACGGTGGATGCCCGATCAAACCGGCGCCGTCGGCCCGCTGACCGCCGATCGGATCATCGGGTGGCGGGGCGATCCGGCCATGGCCGACCCCTTGCACCGGCTGGCCCATCACGGGGCCGTCGATCGGCTGGTGGTGCCCGAGGCCGATTTGGGCCGGCGCCGGTTCCAGGCGGTGACCGAGGCCGGCCGGGCCATCCAGGTGGCCTTGCCGCGCGACCAGCGCCTGGCCGATGGGGCGGTTCTGGTCCTGCGCGCGGAGCTGGCGGTGGTGGTCACCGTGGGGGCGCCCGAATGGCTGGCCTTGATCCCCAACACCGCAGCCGACGCCTTGCAGCTGGGCTATGCCGCCGGCAATCTGCACTGGAGGGTCCGGTTTGACGGCGACCGGCTGCTGGTGGCCTTGGACGCGGGCGGGGCCGACGGCTATCTGGCCCGGCTGGAGGCGCTGTCGGGCCGGTTCACGGTATCACGGCCGTGACCGGGGAGGACGAAACCCTGGCCGCCCTGCAACTGGCCGACGGGCTGTTCCCCGCCGGCGGATTCGCCCTGTCGAACGGGTTGGAGCAATGGGCGCGGGACGGCCGGCCGATGATCGCGGATGTGGACGGGTATGCCCGGGCGGAGTTGGACGGCCGCTTTGGCCCGTTTGACCGGGTCGCCATGGTTTTGGCACACCGGCGGTCTAACGATATCAACGCGTTGGCGGAACTGGACGCCCGGGTGGAGCGCATGACCTGGGCACGGTCCCAGCGCCAGGCCTCCGCCGCCGCCGGTCGCGGGCTGATGACCGCCGCCGCCCGCCTGGGCCTTCCGGCCTCCGGCCGCGCGCTGGTCGCCCTGCGGTCCGGGCGCTTGACCGGGCACCAGGCCTTGGCCATGGGGGTCGTGTTTCGGGACATGGGCCTGGGGGAGGCCACGGCCCAGGCGGTGGCCGGGCATCGCTTTCTGGCCGGGCTGATGAATGCCGCCGTGCGTCTGGGTCTGGTGGGTGCCATCGGCGCCCAGGGGATCCAACGGGCGCTGCGGCCGGCGCTGATCCGCTGGCTTCAACACCCGGTGCCGGACACGGGCCCGCTGCGCGGCTTCAGCCCGGTCGCCGACATCGCCATGATGCGCCATGGCACGGCCGAGGGCAGGCTGTTCGCCGTGTGAGGCTGCCCAGGTAAGAACCAAGGGAGTGCGTAATGAACCTAAGCCCGACCGAGCAGGAGCGCCTGACGATCTTCACCGCCGCCGAACTGGCCCGCCGCTATCGCCGCGAAGGCA
>CAYNRD010000452.1:0-2558 GCA_964399515.1 uncultured Mycobacteriaceae bacterium
ACAGCCGGTTCAAGATCAGATGGTCGAACTTGATGTTCACGGGCGGTTGCTTGGCGCCAAAGATGACGCCAGGCACCTTGTTGTCCCGACGCGTTTGCCGTGCTGCCCCCTTACCGGCCCGGTCGCGCGCCTCGGCCTCGATGATGATGGCCATGGCTGTGGATCTCCTCATGCATGGTGTGTGGCGGCCGCCTCCAGGGGTGCGGCCATGCCGGAAAGCGCGGGCGTATACACCGCCGGGGGCGAAAACACAAGCCGGCACCGTACCCGGCAAGTTTGGCCGACCCCCTGGCCCGCCAAGCAGGGACCGACCCGCAAAGCCGTTTGCGCCCAGGGGGTTGGGCATTGGCGCGCCGCCTGCATGGGCAGCCGTCAACCGGGGCAGCACTTGCCGATCCCGGGACGCGAGCTGTTCCCATCCCTTCCCTGACCCGAGGAGGACCCATGTCGGTCGAACTCGTACAAGGGGCCCGTCCGCAAACCGCCATCGAAACCAATCCTGGTGACGGTGCCGGTGCCGGCCGGATCCACAGCGGTCCGACCTTCGCAAGCCTGTTGGAAGCCACCCAGCAGGCCGCGGCCCGGACCCCGGAGGGCGCGCTGACCACACCGTTCGCCGGTGATGGCAGCAGCTTCTTCGAAGCGCTTTGGGGGCAACAGGCGGCAGGCGCGAAAAACGGCGCGGCTGTCTCGGTCGAAAACGGCCAGAATGTTGCTCAATCCCTGGCCAAGGCGAACGGCGGCAGCGTCGCCACCTCGCCCGCCGGTCTGGCGACGAACCCGGTGGCACTCTCCACCGCCACCTTCGTCTCCATCTTCGGAACCTGATCCGATACCCAAAAAGCCGCGGGCGGGCCGAACGCTTACCCGCGGCTTTAAATTCCCGCGCCCCCGATCAGTTGAACAAACTCGACACCGAGCGTTCTTCGGAAATCCGGTTCATTGCTTCGCCCAGCAGGGCGGCGATGGTCAGCTGGCGGATGTTGTGGGAGACGCGCACCGCTTCGGTCGCCAGGATACTGTCCGTGGTGACCAACTCCTCCAGCGGGCTTGCCGCCACCCGGGCGACCGCGTTGCCGGACAACACGCCATGGGTGACATAGGCCGCGACCGAGCGCGCGCCCTTGTTTTTCAGGGCCACAGCCGCGTTGCACAGGGTGCCGGCACTGTCGACGATGTCGTCGATCAGGATGCAGTGGCGATCCTCGACATCGCCGATGATGTTCATCACCTCCGACACGCCGGCCCGTTCCCGCCGCTTGTCGATGATCGCCAGATCGCAATCCAGCCGGCTGGCGATGGTCCGCGCCCGCACCACCCCGCCCACATCGGGGCTGACGATGACCAGATCGTCGCTGGTCAACCCGCGCGCGGGCAGGCCCGCCTTGATGTCCTCGTCGAACACCGGGGCCGCGTACAGATTGTCCAGCGGGATGTCGAAGAAGCCCTGGATCTGGCCCGCGTGCAGATCCAGGGTCAACACCCGGTTGGCGCCGGCGCCGGTGATCAGATTGGCGACCAGCTTGGCCGAGATCGGCGTGCGCGGGCCGGTCTTGCGATCCTGCCGGGCATAGCCGAAATAGGGCAACACCGCGGTCACCCGCCGGGCGGAGCCCCGGCGCAAGGCGTCGATGGTGACCAGCAATTCCATCAGATTGTCATTGGCCGGAAAGCTGGTCGACTGGACCACGAAGACGTCTTCGCCCCGGACATTCTCCAGGATCTCCACGAACACCTCCATATCCGCGAAGCGGCGGATGTTGGCGGCGGTCAGGGGGGATTGCAGATAGGCGGAGACGGCCTCGGCCAGGGGGCGGTTTGAATTACCGGCGATGATCCGCATGGACGGGCCCAGGACTGGAGGACAGGCGCTTGTGGGGGTGCGCATTTTTCGGACGGGGGCGCGTTGGGTATAACAAACCCGCCCCCGGGCGTAAGCCTTATTTTGCCGCGCCCGCTGGCGGGATCACAGCGCCAGCGCGCAGGTGCCCACACCCAGCAGCAGGCAAAACCCCAGCATCATCCAAATATACGGCATGCCGCGTCCTTCTCAGTCTTCGGCCAGGGCGATCGCTGAGACCTGGCGGCCGTAATCGGGTTCGTCCCTGTGACAGCTGCGCCGGTAGCTGAAGAACAGCGCCTCCTGCCGGTAAGTATCGTGCGCCAGCACGGCGACCGTGCCCAGGCCCTGCTCACCCAGCCTGGCTGCCACATAGCCCGCCAGATCGAACAGGAAATGCCCGGGCCGGGAGGAGGGCTGGAAGAAACGGTCATTGGCGGATGCGTGGTCGAGAAAGCGCGCCTGGAATTCCGGCCCCACCTCGTAGGAGGCCTGGGCGATGGCGGGCCCGATCACGGCGGTGATCCGGCCCCGATCGGCGCCCAGCCGGGCCATGGCCGCCACCGTCGTCTCCGCCACGCCGGCGATGGCACCCTTCCAGCCCGCATGGGCACAGCCGACCACGCCCGCCGCGGCGTCGGCGAACAGGATCGGCGCGCAATCGGCGGTCAGACCGCCCAGCGCCAAGCCTGGCCGGTCGGTGACCATCGCGTCGGCC
>CAYNRD010000453.1:0-1464 GCA_964399515.1 uncultured Mycobacteriaceae bacterium
CGGCCGGCGCGGCCAGAATGTCCGACTGGCCAGCCAGTTGACCGGCTGGGAAATCGACATCCTGACCGAGGAGGAGGAGTCCGAACGGCGCCAGAAGGAAATGCTGCAGCGGTCCGAATTGTTTATGGAGGCCCTGGATGTCGATGACGTCATCGCCAATCTGCTGGTCGTCGAAGGGTTCACCCGGGTCGAGGAGGTCGCCTATATCGAATTGGGCGAGCTGGTGAACATTGAGGGCTTCACCGAGGACATCGCCGAAGAGCTGCAGACCCGGGCGGTCAATTTCCTGACCGAGTTGGACCGGCGCAACACCGAACGCTATTTGGAGCTGGGCGTCACCGAGGAGATCACCGGCCTGGACTATTTCAATTCCGCTCAGTTGGTGGCATTGGGCGAAAACGGCGTCAAGATGCTGGACGATCTGGCCGACCTCGCCTCGGACGAGCTGGTCGAGATCGTCCATGGTGTCGGCGGCGACAGCTTGAGTCTGGAGACCGCCAACGAGATGATCATGACGGCCCGGGCCCATTGGTTCGCCGACGAGGAGGGGGCCGACGGCGACACCGGCACCCCGGCCGAGACGGATGCGGGTACGCCCGCGCCGGCGTCGGCATGACCCGGGCCATGGTACGGAGGCCCGCCGACGGTGGCAGTTCCATCCCTCACGCCGACCGATCCCACCGCCGATGGGCCCGATGACCGGGACACCGGCCCCAAGGACGCCGCGCGCACCCCCCAGCGCCGGTGCCTGGTCGATCGACAATCCAAGCCCAAGCACCGCCTGATCCGCTTCGTGGTCGGCCCCGACGGGGCGGTGACCCCGGATCTGAGCCTGGACTTGCCCGGGCGCGGGTTCTACCTGTCCGCGGACCGGGCGATCCTGGAAAAAGCCACCGCCCCGAAAGCGGCGGGCCTGTTCGCCCGCGCGGCGCGCCAGCCGGTCAAGGTGCCGGAGGATCTGCTGGCCCGGCTGGCGGATCTGACCGCCGACCGGGTGCTGCGGCTGGTCTCGCTGGCCCGGCGGGCGGGGGAGGCGACCAGCGGCTTCGACCGGGTTGCCGAGGCGATCCAGGCCGGCCGGGTGGCCGTGCTGCTGGCGGCCGCGGACGGCGCGGCCGATGGGCGGTCGAAGCTGCTCGGCATGGCCCGGGCCCGGGGCTTGGGGTCGGTTCCGGTGATCGATTGGCTGCCGGCCGAGGCCCTGGGACGGTGCTTTGGGCGCGATCACGCCGTGCATGGCGCGATCAGCCCGGGCGGTTTGGCGGACAAGATGATATACGAGGCAGCGCGCGCGGCGGCGGTACGGGGCCAGCCCGTCACCGTCATCGGCGCGGGCCCGGTGGCCCCGGCGGGCGACGGCACCGCCGGGTAGGGAGGCTTGCCCCGGGGGGCACCCGGGGCCGGACGTGGGCGAAAGACCAGCCATCCCAGGGCGGGATCGGCGATCAGCAGGGTGATGGGGTG
>CAYNRD010000453.1:1474-2552 GCA_964399515.1 uncultured Mycobacteriaceae bacterium
CCGTTCAGCGTGGTCCGCCCCGGTGGGGGTCGGGGCAATTTGTTTTTGGGCGGCGGGCGCCAGCAAGGGGCCGGCGCCGGCACCGACGGTCAGGTCCGACAGAGTTTCTCCCACGGCCGGTCCAAGACCGTGCAGGTGGAGGTCAAGCGCAAGCGGCCGCTGGAGCGGGGTGCGAACCCGGCCCTGGCCGATGGCGGCTCGGCGGCGCGTCGGGCGGCCGAGGGGTCCTCGCCGCCCAAGCAGGGCAAGGGGCGCGGCGGCGCCAGCGGCACCCTGGGCAACCGGCAGCTGACCACCGATGAGCGGGCTCGGCGGGAAGAAGTCTTGCGGCGCCTGCGCACCGAGGAGGCGCGCCGCCCCGACCTGGAACCCGACCCCGGCGCGGACGAAAGCCCCGAGGCCGAACCCGCCACCGGGGCGGCCGAACCCGCTGTCACCGCACCTTCGGCACCCGCCACCCGCCAGGTTCTGGATGCCCAGACCCTGCGTGAGCGCGAGCTGGCGGAGTTGCAGGAAATCGAGGCCGCCGAAAAGCAGAAGGCCGAGGCCGAGGCGGCCGAACTGGATGCGCTGCAGAAAAAGAAGCAGGACGAAGAAGCGCGCCAGAAAACCGCCGAGCAGGAGAAAAAGCGCACCGAGGTCGCCGAACGGTCCGGGCAGCTGGCCGCCGCCAAGGTCGGCCCGGCCGCGGGCGAGCCCGAGGACGCCCGGCCGGGCAAGAAGCGCGGCGCCGGTGGCGCGCCCGCCGCCCCGCCGCGCCGGCCCAGGACCGGCAAGGGCGGCGAACGGCGCCGGGCCGGCAAGCTGACCGTGGCCGAGGTGCTGTCCAATGACGGCGGCCCGGCGGAACGGACCCGGTCCCTGGCGTCGGTCCGGCGCCAGCGCGAGCGCATGCGCGGCGCCGCCCGCGAGCAGGCCCAGGAAAAACAGGTCCGCGACGTGACGATTCCCGAGACGATCACCGTCCAGGAGCTGGCCAACCGCATGGCCGAACGGGCGGTCGATCTGGTCAAGGCGCTGATGAAGATGGGCGTGATGGCGACGGTCAATCAGGTGATCGACGCCGATACCGCCGAAT
>CAYNRD010000454.1:0-2547 GCA_964399515.1 uncultured Mycobacteriaceae bacterium
GCTGGATATGGGCCATCTCGACCTACTCGGTCAGGTCGAACAGAGGCGTATGGACCTTCTGTTCGGACAGGGCCGCCACCGACAGGGGGGTCACGAAGGCGTGGGCGGCCTTGGTCATCACGCAGCCGACATCGGCGCCGGCCCGGCGCAGACCCCGGATCAGCTCCAGGCATTTATAGGCGGCGATGCCGCCGCCGATGATCAACAGCACCCGCTTGCCGGTCAGCATGCGCGGACTCCCGCCATGGCCCTGGACCCGGTCTCTTCGTCCGGCCACAGGGTATGGAGTTGTACATTTGGTTTTTGTAGAATCCTTTTACGGCGGCGCCGGCACCAAGGCAAGCCGCTTGGCCCGGCCGGCCCCGCGGCGCGGGCGGCCCACCCACCCATCGCCGCCGCTTGGCCCGCCGCACGGGGCATGCCATAGGGGGATATGATGACCGCGCCGCTTGATATCGCCGTGCTGATCCCCTGCTACAATGAGGCGCCGACCATCGGGTCGGTCGTCGCGTCGTTCCGTGCCCAACTGCCGCGGGCGACCATCTACGTCTATGACAACAACTCCACCGACGAGACGGTGGCGGTGGCCCGGGCGGCCGGGGCCGTGGTCCGCCGGGAGCGGCGCCAGGGCAAGGGCTTCGTGGTCCGGCGGATGTTCGCCGATATCGAGGCCGACCTGTTCGTGCTGGTCGATGGCGACGACACCTATGACGCCGACGCGGTTGGGCGCATGATCGCGGCCCTGACCCAGGACGGGCTGGACATGGTGGCCGGCGCCCGCGACCTGGCCTCGGTGGACCGGTACAGGGCTGGGCACAAATTCGGCAACCGCATGCTGACCGGCCTGGTCGCGATGGTCTTCGGGCGGCAATTCAAGGACATGCTCACGGGCTACCGGGTGTTGTCCCGCCGGTTCGTGAAAAGCTTCCCCAGCATGTCGACCGGCTTTGAAATCGAAACGGAATTGACCGTGCACGCCCTGGAACTGGCCATGCCAACCGCCGAGGTCACCACACGCTACCGGGACCGGCCGGCGGGCTCGGTCAGCAAGCTCAGCACGATCAAGGACGGCATCCGCATCGTCTGGACCATCGGCACCTTGCTCAAGCGGGAGCGGCCCTTGGCGCTGTTCGGCGCCATGGCCGTGGTTTTGGCCGCCGCCAGCCTGGGCCTGGGCGTTCCGGTGGTCTCCACCTATCTGGAAACCGGCTTGGTGCCGCGCCTGCCGACCGCGGTTCTGGCCATGGGCTTGATGGTCCTGGCCTGGCTGTCGGGCGCCTGCGGGCTGATCCTGGACACGGTCACCAAGGGCAGGCAGGAAGCCAAGACCATGGCCTATCTGGCGGTCCCGGGTGTCTTGGCCGCCGGGGCCAGGGCCGCCGAAGATGGGCTGTCCCCGGTGAAAGCCGGGTGACCCCATGATCACCGGCCAGATCCTGCGCTTCGGGGTGGTGGGCACGGTCGGGTTCTGCGTCGACGCCGCGGTGCTGACCGCACTTCTGGCCCTGGGGTTGGACCTGTTCGGGGGCCGGGCCGCGTCCTTCGCGGTGGCCGTGACCACCACCTGGTACCTGAACCGGCGCTTCACCTTCGCCAGCACGGACCGGGCGGCGGGCCGCCAATGGGCCCGGTTCGCGGCGGTCAATCTGCTGGGCGGGGCGCTGAACTACGCGGTCTACGCCGCCCTGGTGATCACGAGCCCGCTGGTGGCGGCCTATCCGATCCTGGGCGTGGCTGCCGGTGCCCTGGCCGGCATGGTCAGCAATTTCACCCTCTCCAAGACCTTGGTGTTTCGCCAATGACCACTCTGTTCGGCGGGCAGGCGCGGGCCGCGGGTGCCCGTGTCTTCAGCATGAACCTGGCCCTGGCCGTGGCCGCCCTGGCGCTGTTGGCGCCGCTGTCCGTGCGGGCGGTCAGCGGCATCGGCTTGGGCTGGGACACCTTTGCCTATCATCTGCCCTTTTCGGCGCGGCTGGTGGGGCTGTGCGGGGAAGACTGTTTCTTGATGCGCGGCCTTTTGGAGGACCGCTATCAGGGTTTCCCCTTGTTCGCCCACTGGCTGCAGGGGCAGCTGTGGCGGTGGACGGGCACGCCGGATTACGGCGACCTGTTGAACCTGGCCGCCATGGCCGGGTTCCTGGCCGCGGCCCGGCTGTGGCTCCGGGTGCCGCTGGGGCCGCTGGCCGCCGCCCTGTTGGCGGTGCCGATGATCCAGATTCACCTGACCGCCCATTACATCGACCTGTTCGTGAACGGCATGGTGATGATCGCGCTGGTGGCCGTGATCCGGGCGTCGCTGACCGGGCGATGCGGGCCTTGGCCGGCGACCGTGGCGCTGTTGGCCCTGGCGGCGGCCGCCAACAGCAAGTTCCAGATGCTGCCGATCGCGGCCGTGCTGGTTGGCATCCTGGTGCTGCAAGTGCTGGCCGATCCGGACAACCGCCGGCTGCGGGGCCGTCGGGCCATGTCGCTGGGGCTGTGGGTGGGCGGGCTGGTCGGCTTGGTGTTACTGGAGCCGCTGGGCAACCTGTTCAGCTTCGGCATGGC
>CAYNRD010000455.1:0-2547 GCA_964399515.1 uncultured Mycobacteriaceae bacterium
CGGCTTCGAAACCAAGTTCTACGCCCGACTGCGCGCCCATGATGACGAGCGGGTTGGTGTCACCAAGGTGGCCTATACGGAACACCTTTCCAGCCAGCCGTCTGAGGCCGACGCCAAGCGAGATGTCGTAGCTGTCGAGCGCGATTGTGCGGAACCGGTCGGCGTCCTGGCCTTCGGGAACCTTCACCGCGGTCACCGTCTCGGCATAGACGTTGTCCGGGATCGGGAACTGGGCGGCTTGGGCTTGGGCGGCGGCGGCGGTCATGGCCGGTCCTTTCCTGTGGCAAACCGGGGCTGCGGCGGCGGATCACTGAATTGTTTGTGTGCAAATGAGTTATCGGCGCTACACTGTCAAGGATCGGCCGTTCACATTTGGTAACCGCGCCGCGCCCGTTTTGACCTGGAGCCCGCCATGGCATTGCCCGCCCGGACCCCGGACCAACCCGCCCCTCCGCCGGCCCCCGGCTTGGACAGCTGGCGGCTGGACCAGCAGGTGGGGTTCTTGCTGCGCCGGGCCCAGCAGCGCTATCTGGGCATCTTCGCTGCCCATATCCCGGACCTGACCCCAACCCAATTCGCGGCCCTGGTGGTGATCGCCCAGTCCGGCCCGATCTCCCAGAACGATCTGGGCCGGCGGGCGGCCATGGACGCGGCCACCATCAAGGGCGTGGTCGACCGGCTGGCGGTGCGTGGCCTGGTCGAGCGTGCCCCGGACGGGGCCGATCGGCGCCGGCTGTCCGTGCAGGCCACCGGGGCCGGGCTGGATCTCATCACCCCCCACATCGCCAATGGCGCCAAGATCACCGCCGAAACCCTGGCGCCGCTGACCGAGGCCGAACGCCGGGCGATCGTGGATCTGCTAATCAAGCTGGGTTGAGCCGCCGGCCTCCAGATACGCCCGATAGGCGTTCAGGCTGCGTCCCGCACCCACGCCATGCTTGGCCAGCACCTTTTGAAGGGCGACCAGGCAGTCATCCCGGATCGCCTCCAACTCCCGCACCGACCGGCCCTGGGCCTGCTCGGCCGTGCCCTCGGCGAAGCGGTCGATGATCGCCTCGGTCAGCGGCGGTGCGGTCAGATGGGTCCAGGGTAAATCCAAGCACGGCCCGAATTGGCGCATGAAGTGGCGGGCGCCACCCTGGCCGCCCGCGATCATGTACAATTGGTTCATGCCCATGATCGCCCAGCGCAGGCCCGGGCCGTAGACGATCGCCTCATCCAGCTCGCCCGTGGTGGCGATGTCGTCGTTCAGGGCGTGCAGGATCTCCCGCCACATGGCCTCCTGCAGCCGGTCGGACAGATGCCCCGGCACCTCCCGCCGGACCCGCAGGGGATGCATGCCGATCGACCGGTACAGGGCCTCGGCCGTGGCCAGCGCCCCGGCATCGGTGTGCGCCCCGCCGACCAGTTCGACCAGCGGGATCAGATAGACCGGGTTGAACGGATGCCCCACGACCACCCGCCCGGGATGGGCCAAGTCCGCCGCCAAATCGGTCGGCATGAAGCCGGAGGTGGAGGACGCGATCACCACCCCGGGCCCGGCGGCCGCCGCGACCGGGGCCAGGGCCGCATGCTTGATCTCCAGCACTTCGGGCACGTTCTCCTGGATGAAGTCGGCGGCCTCGGCCATGGCGACCGGATCCGGGGTGAAGCGCAGCCGGCCGCGCGGCGGCAGGGCCAACCCTTCGGTCAGCGTATCCAGGGCCCGGGTGGCCTGGGCCACGGTCTGGTCCAGCCATTGGGCCATGGCGGGGTTCCGGTCGCTGGCGACCACGTCCAGGCCGGCGTGCAGGGCCCGAGCGGCCCAGCCGGCGCCTATCACGCCGACACCCAACAGCCCAAAGGTCTTGATGGCACCCATCGCTCCCCGTCCCCCTTTGCAAACCTGTGGTCCGCGCGCAGCTTGGCACGGCGGCCGCCATACCCTAAAGCCCCCGCCATGACCCCGATCGATTGGCTGATCCTGATGGTGCTGGCGCCGGCCATGGGCAGTTTCGCGGGCCTGCTGGCCGCGCGGCTGCCCTTGGGCCAACCGGTGCTGTGGGACCGGTCGCGCTGCCGGTCCTGCGGCGGCACGTTGGCGCCGGTCGATCTGGTGCCGATCCTGTCCTGGCTGTGGCTAGGCGGCCGGTGCCGGCGCTGCGGGGCCGGGATCGGCCGGCGGCCGCTCGTGTTCGAGCTGGGGTTCGTGGCGATCGCCGCCTGGGCGGCGCTGACCGTGCCCCCCGGCCCTTGGCTGTGGGTCAGTGCCGGGCTGGGGTGGACGCTGGCGCTGCTGGCCGTGATCGATTGGGAGCATCTGTGGCTGCCCGATGGGCTGGTGTTGCCGCTGCTGGCCGCGGGCTTTTTGGTCACCGGGGCCTTGACCCCCGACCGGCTGCCGGCGGCCCTGATCGGTGCCGCGGCGGGGTATGGCGTGTTCGCCGGATTGGCCTTTGCCTATCGGCTCCTGCGCGGCCGGGACGGGTTGGGCCTGGGCGACGCCAAGCTGCTGGCGGCGGCCGGCGCCTGGCTGGGCGTCTGGGCGCTGCCGGGCGTGGTGTTGGT
>CAYNRD010000456.1:0-2546 GCA_964399515.1 uncultured Mycobacteriaceae bacterium
GGTCGGAGGGCGCCGTCGGAGGGGCTGGGTCGGTCATGGGGTCTTTGGAGGTTCGGACGGTCTGTGCCGGTGTTCAGTCATCCGGGGCTGCGGGCCCGTCCGCGTAGGGATCGGCGATGCCGAACCCGGCCAGGATCCGGGTTTCGATCGCCTCCATGCGCTCGGCCTCTTGGTCCGAAAGGTGGTCATAGCCCAGCAAGTGTAGCACACCATGGATGACGAGATGATAGAGATGATGGGGAGCCGGCTTGCCCTGTTCAAGCGCCTCCCGCGTGGTGGGTTCAAATGCGATGATCACATCGCCCAGGGGGTGGGGTGCCGGCGGGCCGCCCATGCCCGGCGGCGACGGGTCGGCGCCGTCATCGAAGGCGAAGGACAGCACGTTGGTCGCCTTGTCCTGGCCGCGATAGCGCCGGTTCAGGTCCCGGACCGTCGCGTCGTCCGCCAGCACGATCGACAGCTCGCAGATCGGGTCCGGCAGGCCGCCGGCCAAGGCCGCCGCCTCGACGATCTCGGTCAGCATGTGGTCCAAATCGGCGCCGATGCCGCGCCAACGGTGGTCGGCGATCGACAGGCCGATGTCCAGATCGGCCTGCTCCAGGCGGGTCAGGTCGCTCACCCCGATCCGCCCGACCGGTCATAGGCGGCGACGATCCGGGCCACCAGCGGATGTCGGACCACGTCCACCTCCCGGAACCGCACCGCCGAAACGCCCTCCACCGCCTCCAGCACCCGCAAGGCGTCGGCCAGCCCGGAGGGCACGCCCGCCGGCAGGTCGACCTGGGACAAATCCCCGGTCACGGCCATGCGGCTGTCCTCGCCCAGGCGGGTCAGGAACATTTTCATCTGCACGGGCGTGGTGTTCTGGGCCTCGTCCAGGATCGCGAAGCACCGGGACAGGGTCCGGCCACGCATGAACGCCAAGGGTGCGATCTCGATTGTGCCCTGGTCGATCAGCTTGGCGACCCGGTCATTGGGCATCATGTCGTGCAGGGCGTCATAGAGCGGCCGCAGATAGGGATCGACCTTCTCCTTCATGTCGCCGGGCAGGAAGCCAAGCCGCTCCCCCGCCTCCACCGCCGGGCGGGACAGGATGATCCGGTCGATGCGCCGGGCCAGCAGCAGGTTCACGGCCTGGGCCACGGCCAGATAGGTCTTGCCGGAGCCGGCCGGCCCGATGCCGAACACCAGCGGATCCCGGTCCAGGGCTTCCAGATAGCGGGCCTGGGTGGCCGAGCGGGCGCGGATGGTCTTGTTGCCCGCCGGCAAGCCGCCCCGGTTCTCGGCGAAGCCGGGCAGCAGGCTTTCGCGATGGTCCGTCGCCAGATCGTGGTTCACCAATCGGATCGCCGCGTCGATGTCGGTGCCGTGAACGGCCTCGCCGCGGCGCAGACGCTCCCACAAAGCATTCATGACCCGTTCCGCCTTGTCGATCGCGGAGGCCGGCCCGCACACCTCGACCGTGTTGCCCCGATCCTGGGTCTTGACGTCCAGGGCGTACTCGATCCGGGTCAGGTGGGTGTTGTGTTCGCCGAACAGCAACGGCAAAAGCCGATTGTCGTCGAAGACAAGAGTCTTGCACGGCGGTTCGCCATTGCGCGCCATGCCGCGTTTGTGGCCGCCATTCTTGCCTTTGCCCGGGCCTTTCAAACGCCTGGCTCTTTTCCGATCATCGGTGGTGGCGGGCCGTGACGGCCCCGAATCCCGTCAGGCGACAGACTGATGCAGCGGGCCGGTGCTGTCATTGAAAAAGTCATGCCCCGCGACATGGGCTTGGTCGATGGCGCTGACCGTCCCCGACAGGCTGTTGGCGTGGGCAGCGGTGATGTCGACCCGTTGAATCTGGCCCAACAGCCGGTCGGGGGCGATGACGTTGACCGCCTGCATGTGCGGCGTACGTCCTTGCAGCTGCCCCGGCATCTTGCCGCGCCGGTCGAACAGCACGGGTACGGTCCCTCCGATGCTGGCCTGGTTGAACGCCTCCTGCTGGGCGGCCAGCAGCTGTTGCAGGCTTTGCAGGCGTTCGGCCTTCACGGCTTCGGGCACCGGGTCGGCGCGCTCGGCCGCCGGCGTGCCCGGCCGGGGCGAATACTTGAAGCTGTATGCCTGGGCATACCCGACTGCCGTGACCAGACCCAGCGTGTCGGCGAAGTCCCGGTCGGTCTCGCCCGGAAACCCAACGATGAAATCGCCCGACAGGGCCAGGTCCGGTCGGGCCTGGCGCAGCCGATCAACGATGCGGCGATAGTGCTCGGCCGTATGTTTCCGGTTCATGGCCGCCAGCACCCGGTCCGAGCCCGCCTGGACCGGCAGGTGCAGATAGGGCATCAGCGCCGGCACCTCGCCATGGGCCCGGATCAGATCCTCGTCCATGTCCCGGGGATGGCTGGTGGTGTAGCGGATCCGCGCCAGACCATCGATTTCGGCCAAGGCGCGGATCAGCCGCGCCAGCCCCCAAACTCGGCCATCGGGCCCGTCGCCGTGATAGGCGTTGACGTTCTGGCCCAGCAGGGTCAGCTCCCGCGCGCCGGCCCGGACCAAGCCCG
>CAYNRD010000457.1:0-2544 GCA_964399515.1 uncultured Mycobacteriaceae bacterium
CCCCCTTGCCCCCTTGCCGACCGCCCGCCATCCCTGCCCGGCGGGCAAGACCAATACCACACGAAGTTTAGGGAAATTTTTTGGCCCCCGGTATCCGGCGGTCACAGGGCCGCCGTGCCCGCCAGATCGCCCACGGCGCTGATGCCCCCCTGGCGGTCGGGATGCTTGCGCCACTGGATCGGGGCGGACACCATCTCGATGCGCTTGTGCGGCCGGCCCAACGGGCCCAGGTGAAAGCAGACCGAAACCGGCCGGCTGTCGCCATGCAGCAGCGGGTCCAGGGCCACGAACAGATCGGCGATGTCCTGGGGGAACACATCCCGGTCCAGGCGCCCGGTCAGGTCCACTTCCAAGCTTTCGCCGATAGCCGTGCCGCTGAGCGTCGACCGGTCGCTGCCCTCCCGCCAGTCTCGCACGAACAGGTTCACATACGGCAAAACCGGTTTCAGCAGTGCCGGGTCCAGGTCTTCCCGGGCCGGCAGTTCCCCGGTTTCCGACCAGATCCGGCCCCAAACCGCCATCAGGGTGACCCCCTGCCGGGTCCTTAGGCGTCTGAGGAACGCGTTGAAATCCCCGGGCGGGGGCGTGCCGACCGCGTGGGCCGGGCCGATCGCCAAATCCAGCAAGACGCCGCCGGTGCCGTGGCGCGCGCCCAAGGCGGCCTCTTGCTCCGCCACGTCGGAGACCCGGTTGGCGGATCGGGGCGGCAGGAAGGGGAACTCGGACGGGGTCACGGAGGCCACGGCAGTGTGTCCGGTGAACAAAGAAAAGTATTGTACGAGACCGAGCCCAGAGGGGCCACCGCCCGAGCCTTCACAGTCCTGCGACATCGGCAATTGTCATGGTTCTGTCTTTTGGGCGCGAAGCGGTCTTCCGGGCGTGCTCCGGCGCGGTTATGGTCCCGCCGTTTGACAGCCCACCCCAATCCGGAACCCCAGAGCCCGCGCCATGATGGCCATCCAACCGATCGAAGACCCGAGCTACGACCACGACGCCACCGAGCGCCAGTGCCGGGACCTGTGGCAGCAAACCGGCATCCACGATTTCAATCCCAGCTCTAGCAAGCTGGTCTACTCCATCGACACGCCGCCGCCCTATGTCTCGGCCGCCCATCTGCATGTGGGCCACGCCATGTCCTACAGCCAGGCCGAATTCATGGTCCGCTACAAGCGCATGCGGGGCTTCGAGGTCTTCTACCCCATGGGCTTCGATGACAACGGGTTGCCGACCGAGCGCTATGTCGAACAGGTGCACAAGGTCGATAAGAAGAAGATCAGCCGCAAGGATTTCCGCCAACTGTGCATCGATGAGACCCGCAAGGGCGCCGAAACCTATGAGGAGCTGTGGCGTGCCCTGGGCCTGTCGGTGGATTGGAGTCTCCGCTATTCGACCATTGATGACCTGTCGCGCAAGACCGCCCAGCTGTCCTTCCTGGACCTGTTCGAGAAGGGCCACATCTACCGCTCGGACGAGCCGGTCTTGTGGGACACCCATTTCGATACCGCCTTGGCCCAGGCCGATCTGGACACCCTGGCGCGCAAGGGCAAGCTGTTCGACATCCGCTTTTCCGCCGGGGATGGCACGCCGCTGGTGATCTCGACCACCCGGCCGGAGCTGATCCCCGCCTGCGTGGCGCTCTATTTCAACCCGGACGACACGCGCTACGCCCATCTGGCCGGCGGGGAGGCGATCGTGCCCCTGTTCGGCCACCGGGTGCCGATCAAGACCTCGGACGCGGTCGAACAGGATTTCGGCACCGGCCTGATGATGGTCTGTACCTTCGGGGACGGCGAGGACGTCAAGAAGTGGAAGGAGGACGGGCTCGACACCCGCATCTGCATCGGCCGGGACGGCAAGATGACCGATCTGGCCGGCGCCTATGCCGGGCTGGAGGCGCCGGCGGCGCGCAAGCGGATTGTCGAGGACTTGACGGAACTGGGCGTGGTCGAGGGGGCCAAGACCGTCGAACAGAATGTTTCGGTGGGCGAACGGTCGGGCCAGCCCGTGGAATTCGTTATGGAGCCGCAATGGTTCATCCGGCTGCTGGACAAGAAACAGCAATTCAAGGACCGGGCCCAGGACCTGAACTGGTATCCCGCCTTCATGAAAGCCCGCTTGGAGCACTGGATCGACGGCTTGAAGTATGACTGGAACATCTCCCGCCAACGCTTTTACGGGGTTCCGTTTCCGGTCTGGTTCGTCAAGGAAACGGGTGCGGTGATCCTGGCCGATCCGGACATGCTGCCGGTGGACCCGGTGGAGGATGAGCCCCCCCAATGGGCGCGGGAGAAATATGCCGGCATGACCATCGTGGGCGAGCCCGACGTGATGGAAACCTGGATGACCTCGTCCCTGAGCCCGCTGATCAACGCCAATTGGGCCGGGATGCCGAACCGCAAGGGCACCATGGAATTGTTCCCCATGGGTCTGCGCGTGCAGGCCTTCGAGATCATCCGCACCTGGCTGTTCTACACCCTGGTCAAGGGTGATCTGCATTTCGGTCGCCTGCCCCTTGCCGCCGGATTCCTTGATTTCCCCTTCCAC
>CAYNRD010000458.1:0-2525 GCA_964399515.1 uncultured Mycobacteriaceae bacterium
AGCGTTCGTAATGGCCGAGGTCGAGGTCGGTTTCGGCGCCGTCGTCGGTGACGAACACCTCGCCATGCTCGAACGGGCTCATCGTGCCGGGATCGACGTTCAGATAGGGATCCAGCTTGCGCAGGCGCACCTTGTAGCCGCGCGCCTGCAGGAGCGCGCCCAAGGCCGCAGACGCCAGACCCTTACCCAAGGAGGAGACCACGCCACCGGTTATGAAGATGAACCGTGCCATGGACGGCCACCATAGTGGCCGCGTCGGGACAAGCAAAGGCCAAACAGCGCGCCCGGTGCGCGCGGCCCGGTTATTCCAGCGGCACAACCGGGTCGAGCGGGCCCAGATCGTCCAGCTGCAGTTCCTCCAGCGGGCCGAACGGGTTCTCGTCCACCGGCACTACGCCGGGGGCACCTCCGGTCTCCAGGATCGCCAGAATCAGAATGTTGATCATAAACGCCGCCCCCAGGATGGTGGTCATCCGGGTCAGCAGGGTGGCCGTGCCGCGCACCTGAATGCCGGTCGATGGCCCACCGATGCCAAGGCCGCCGCCTTCGCTCTTTTGCATCAAGATCAGGCCGACCAGGCCGAAGGTGATCAGCAAATGGACGACAGTTAGGATTTCTTTCACAGAACTAAACCTTGATGCGAGACCGGTCTTGAAATCTAGTGATCGGTGGTGCCGGGCGCAAGCGTCCCACAAGGCGGGGACGGGCCGGTCAGCGGGCCGCCTCGATGATCGCCCAAAACTCATCCACGGACAGGCTGGCCTTGCCGACCAGGACCCCGTCCACATTGGGCACCGACAGGATTTCGATCGCGTTATCCGGCCGGACCGAGCCGCCATACAGGATCGGCACGTGTTCCGCGTCGCCCATATGGCGGGACAGCTGGGCCCTTATGTGCTGGTGGGCCTGGGCGATCTCGCTGGCGGTCGGGGTCTTGCCGGTGCCGATCGCCCAAACCGGCTCGTAGGCGATCACCACGTTATGGCCGCCGGCCCCCTGCGGCAGGGAGCCGGCCACCTGCCGCGCGCAGACGCTCAACGCCTGGCCATCCCGGCGCTCCCGCTCGGTCTCGCCCACGCAAATCACCGCCACCATGTCGGCGCGCAGGGCGGCGGCCGCCTTTTCCCCCACCACCAGGTCGATTTCGCCATGGGTCTGGCGCCGTTCGGAATGGCCCAGCAGCACGTGACTGCAGCCAAAATCGGCCAGCATGCCGGCCGAGACATCGCCGGTATGGGGGCCGTCATCGGCGGCCGCGCAGTCCTGGCCGCCGACCAGGATCGGCGAGCCGGACAGGGTCGCGGCCACGGCGTCGACCAACGGGAACGGCGGGCAGACCACCACATCGACCGTCTCCTCGTTGTTGTCTTCGGCCTCCGCCGCGCGCATGGCCAGCGCGCGGCAGCGGGTGATGGCCTCCGCCTTGCGGCCGATCATCTTCCAGTTTCCCACGATCAGCTTGGCCATCGGCCGCCCCACTCCTTCCGCCCCACCCCGCCCGGACGCGCGTGCCGCCCACCGCGCGGGTACAAAAAAACCGCGCCGATCCGCGCGGTCATTTCTTCTTTAGAGCATCAAAACCGCGTCCGACAATGGCATCGGGCCCCGTTGCGCCCGATGCGGACCGTTCCTATGATCCCGGCCGTGGCGTGATCATTTCCGGGTGTGCCCCCATGTTGCAAAGCATTCGTTCCCAGGCCGGGTCCTGGCTGGTCAAGGTCCTGATCGCGTTGCTGATCGCCAGCTTCGCCATCTGGGGCATCACCGACTTCATCAACCCGTCGGTGGAAGACCGGGTGGTGTCCGAGGTGGGTGGGATCGACATCACCGCGGTCGATTTGGATGACGCGTTCCAGAACCAGACCAACCAGCTGGCCAGCCTGGTCGGCGGCGGGCTGGACCGCCAGCAGGCGATCGACCTGGGGCTGCTGAACCAGGCCCTGGCCGATTTGGAGCGGGACGCGGCCCTGGACGCGGCGGTGGCCGATGCCGGCCTGAGCCTGAGCGCGGAGACGGTGCTGGCGCGCATGGGCCGGGACCCGCAATTGGGGACGCCGGACGGCTCGCCGGTGTCGGCGGGGCAAGTGGCGGCCATCGCCCAGCAGTCCGGGCTGACCATCGAACAGTTGATGGGGTTGTTGGAGCAGTTGCAGCTGCGCAGTTGGGTGCTGAACCTGCCCTCAGCCGGGGTCCGCGCGCCCGAGGACCTGACCGACGCCTTGTTCGCCTTCCAGGCCGAACGCCGGGATCTGGCCACCGTGACCATCCCCAACGCCGCCGCCGATCCCGGGCCCGAGCCCAGCGACGCGGACCTGCGCGCCTTCTTCCAGGAGGATACCGCCCGGTTCGGCCTGCCGGAGCTGCGCGGTTTCACCGCCGTGGTGCTGACCCCGGACTCCCTGGCCGATGAGGTCGAGGTCACCGATGGCGAGATCCGGGACGCGTTCGAGC
Source organism: uncultured Mycobacteriaceae bacterium (assembly GCA_964399515.1). Lineage (GTDB taxonomy): Bacteria > Pseudomonadota > Alphaproteobacteria > DSM-16000 > Inquilinaceae > CAYNRD01. Next base: position 2,452 of record CAYNRD010000458.1, read on the forward strand.
GGCAGCTGGCCGGCCGCAGCCGGCCCGAGCGGCGCGCCTTCGAACAGGTGGTGCTGGGCGACCGGGGCCAGGCC
>CAYNRD010000459.1:0-2513 GCA_964399515.1 uncultured Mycobacteriaceae bacterium
GGTATGAAGGTCCGGGGGTCCTCGGCATTGATCCGGCATTCGATGGCATGGCCCTCGAACCGGATATCCTCCTGGCGGAATCCCAAGGGGGCACTGGACGCGATGCGGATCTGTTCGCGGACCAGATCGACGCCGGTGATCATCTCGGTCACGGGATGCTCGACCTGCAGGCGGGTGTTCATTTCAATGAAGTAGAACTGCCCGTCCTGGAATAGGAACTCCATGGTGCCCAGGCCCCGATAGCCCAACAGCTTGGCGGTGCGGGTGGCCAGGTCGCCGATGCGGCGCCGCTGTTCGGGGTTCAGGGCCGGGGAGGGCGCCTCCTCGATGACCTTTTGGTGCCGCCGCTGCACCGAACAGTCCCGTTCCCCGAAATGCACCACGTTGCCGTGGTGGTCGGCCAGGATCTGGATTTCGATATGGCGCGGATTGCCCAGGAACTTCTCCAAGTAAACGCTGTCGTCCTGGAAGGCGGCCTTGGCCGCGGTCCGAGCCAGCCGGTAGGCCTCCTCCAAGTCCTGGGCTTGATGGGCGACCTTCATGCCCTTGCCGCCGCCGCCGCTGGCCGCCTTGATCAGCACCGGATAGCCGATGCGCGATGCGGCATCCCGGGCGCCATCCAGCGTGGTCACCGCCCCGTCCGAGCCCGGAACCACGGGCAGGCCGACCCCGGTGACCGCCCGCTTGGCGGCGATCTTGTCGCCCATGATCTGGATGTGCTCCGGCTTTGGCCCGATGAAGGCGAAGCCATGATCCTCGACCATGCGGGCGAACTTCTCGTTCTCTGCCAAGAATCCGATGCCGGGATGGATGGCGTTGGCGCCTGTGATCACAGCGGCGGAGATGATGGCCGGCATGTTCAGGTAGCTGTTCCGGGCGGCGGGCGGGCCGATGCACACACTCTCATCGGCCAGGCGCACGGCCATGCCGCCGGAATCGGCGGTGGAATGGACCACCACCGTGTTGATGCCCATCTCCCGGCAGGCCCGGTGAATCCGGAGCGCGATTTCGCCGCGGTTGGCGATCAGCACCTTATCGAACATGGCTGTCTCCGCCCAGGCCCGGTCAGGCCACCACCATCAACGGCTCACCGAACTCCACCGGTTGGGCGTCGGTGACCAGCACCTGGCGCACCACGCCGGCCCGGTCGGCCTTGATCGGGTTCATCACCTTCATGGCCTCGACGATCATCAGGGTCTGGCCTTGGGTCACCTGATCGCCCGCCTTCACGAACGGGGCCGCGCCCGGTTCCGGCGCCAGATAGGCGGTGCCAACCATGGGCGAGGTGATGACATCCCCCGGCGGCAGCGCCGGGTCCTGGGGAAGCTCCGCCGGGGCCGGGGCGGCCGGGGCCGGATGCGCCGCCGGGATTGGATAGAGGGCCGCGGGCTGGCCGCGGCACAGGCGAATGCGCCGGCCCTGATCCTCGATTTCCAGTTCGGCCAAGCCGGTCTCGGTCAACAGGTCCGCCATCTTGCGGATGTAATCGGGGTCGATATCGAAGCTGGCCATCGGATCCTTGCGAAAGCGCGGTCGGGTCACGGGGAGGGGGACAGGCGGGCGGCGAGGGCGTCAAGGGCCAGGGCATAGCCCTGGGCACCCAGGCCGGCAATCACGCCCGTGGCGGTTTTCGAGACATAGGAGTGATGGCGGAACGCCTCACGCCGGTACAGGTTGGACAGGTGCACCTCGACGATCGGGCCGTCGAAGGCCAACAGCGCATCCATCAGCGCGATCGAGGTGTGGGACAGGGCGCCGGCGTTGACGATCAGCCCCTGGTGGCTCGACCGCGCCTCCTGCACCCAATCGATCAGCACCCCTTCATGGTTGGACTGGCGGAACGCCACCGTCAGCCCCAGGGCCGCGCCCTTGGCCTGGCACGCGGCCTCGATATCGGCCAGGGTGGCGTTTCCGTAGATTTCCGGCTGACGGCTGCCCAACAGGTTCAGGTTGGGGCCGTTCAAAATCAGGATCGTGGCCATGTCCGGCGGGGTCACTCTGCGGCGGGTCAACCCCCGTTATGGTCATTGGGGGGGCGATGCCCACCATCGGTAGTGGATCGCCGGCCCGGCGGCAAGGGCCGGACGTGATCGACCGGGCCCCGCGCCGGGTGTTCGGCCGGGTGGGCTTCAGTCGTCGTCGAAGACGGTTTCCGACCGGGGCGCCATCTGCCCGGCGCGGGCCTGCAGCAAATCCAAAATCCGGGTCAGCGAGTCGATGTCGTCGGCCGACAGCACGCTCAGCAGCTGGCGTTCGCAATCGAAGGCGCGCGGCACCACCGCGTCATGGATGCGCCGCCCCTCTGCGGTCAGGGTCAACACCGACCGCCGCCGGTCTTCCTTGTCGATGGCCCGGTTGATCAGCCCCCGGTTGACCGCCCGGGCGACCGCGCGCGACACCCGCACCTTGTCCATGGCCGTGCGCTCGCAAATGCCATTAGCCGAGGACACGCCCACCCGGGCCAGGACCGCGATCAGGCGATAGGGCGCTAGAAACGACAATAGGGTGATCAG
>CAYNRD010000460.1:0-2509 GCA_964399515.1 uncultured Mycobacteriaceae bacterium
GGGCCGATAGCCCAGGTCGCGCCGGGCGGCGGCGATATCGGCATGGGTCCAGGGCGGGTCACCGGGCTGCATGGCCTGGTGCTGGATCGTGGCGCGCTTGCCCAGGGCCGTTTCCAAGGCCGCGACCATGGCCAACACCGGCGTCGGCCGGTCGGTGCCCAGATTGTACAACGCCTTCGGCGGCGCCGCACCTGTGGCCTTCGGCGGCCGGTCCAGGGCGGCCAGCACCCCGGCGACGATGTCATCGATGTAGGTGAAGTCCCGGATCAACTCGCCGCCGTTGTACAAGGTCAACGGCGCGCCGGACAGGATCCGGTCCGCGAACAGGTACACCGCCATGTCCGGGCGCCCCCAGGGCCCATACACCGTGAAAAAGCGCAGGCCGGTCATCGGAACGCCGAACAAATGGGCGTATGCGTGGGACATCAGCTCCGCCGACCGTTTGGAGGCGCCGTATAGGCTCAATGGGCGGTCGGCGGCATCCGCCTCCGCGAACGGCCCGTCCTCCCCATTGCCGTACACCGAGGATGAGGACGCATACACCAGATGGCGCAGATCCGGCGCCGTATGCCGGATCGCTTCCAGCACGCTCAGCGTGCCGGTGATGTTGGCCACCGTGTAGGAGAACGGATCGACCAAGGAGTGCCGCACCCCGGGCTGGGCGGCCAAATGGATCACCCGGTCGATCCGATGGTGTTCGAACAGCAGCGCCAAGGCATTGGTGTCGGTGATGTCGGCTTCCACGGCAGTGAACCCGGGCAGGGGGGTCAGTTGGGCGAATCGGGCCCGCTTCAGCGTCGGATCGTAATAGGGGGCGAAGTTATCGATGCCGATGACCGCCTCGCCCCGGTGCAGCAGCGCCCTGGCGATGTGGAAGCCGATGAAACCGGCGGCACCGGTGATCAGGATGGTCATGGACGGTCGCGTATCGTGGATCGCCGCGCTGCGAGAACGAATGATCGGGCGTGCGGCCGGCCAAACCCAAAACGCCCCCGGTATTGGGCCGTGGGGGGCAGGTGTGCCCGACGCGGGGCGCCATACACAACAGACCTTCCCACCACCCCCCAGACAAAAACGACCGGTGCTGCGAAATTTTGCCCTCTGCACCGAACGCTCCGGCGGCGGCCGTGACGCCCATCCGCGCCGATGCCGGGACCCGTGGGGCTTGGCGCGAATGTTGCTTGCCGCTTGGGTTCGCCGGTAAGATGACAACGCCCTGGCGGCGATGTCCTGCTCTGGATGGTGTTATGTCCTCCACTCCCGCTGAGTCCGCGTGTCGGACCGCCCCCACCCCCCCCGACGCCCGCCCCCGGGTGGTCGGCATCGTCCAGGCGCGGATGAACTCCTCCCGCCTGCCGGGCAAGGTGCTGAAACCGGTCGCGGGGCGCCCGCTGTTGCAGCACCATCTGGATCGTCTGCGCCGCAGTGCCCGCTTGGACGCGGTGGTGCTGGCCACGACAAGCCACCCGAACGACGATCCGGTGGCGGCCCTGGCGGAAAGCATCGGCGTTCCCGTTGCCCGCGGCAGCGAACAGGATGTGCTGGACCGGTATCATCAAGCCGCCAAACGCTTTGATGCCGAATACGTGGTCCGAACCACCGCCGATTGCCCCTTGATCGATGCGGCGCTGATCGACGGGCTGGTCGACGCGGCCCTGACCCGGCAGACCCAGCCCGATTACGTGGCGATCGACATTTTAAAGCTGCCGCGCGGTCTGGACGCCGAAATGGTCCGCTTCGCCAGTTTGGATCGGGCCTGGCGGGAGGCCACCAAACCGTCGGATCGGGAGCATGTCACGCCGTTCATCTGGGCGGACCAGGAGCGGTTTCGCGCCGAACTCTTCGCGCCGGCGCTGCCGGACTCGCTCCCCGAGGGGCCGCATCGATGGTGCGTCGACACGGCCGAGGACCTGGACCTGGTGTCCCGCCTGCTGGGCGCCGAAGCCGCGTCCGGCCAGCCCATGGGCTGGCAAGAGTTCCTGGGCCTGCTGCGCGACAATCCAAGCTGGGCGTCGATCAACCGGGCGGTGAAGCAAAAGGAACTGGCCTGATCGGCCGTGGGTGACCGCGTGTGACCGGATGGCCCACGCCAATGCCCAGGCGCCGTGTCCCCGCCAACCGGTGCCCGGCGGGCACGCGCTCGCGATAATTTTGTGTGACCGTAACCCGCAAATGCGTGTGGCCGAAATTAAATCCAAGATTTTACCGTTTTCTTTGCATTTTCCCCCATAGCCTCCCTCGCACCGGGTTCGGCGGATCCGATCGGCCCCGGCACGACCGGCCGTCCAGGGCGGTCATCACCTGGCTTCATTGGAGACGCACTTATGATTGATCGGCGGAGTTTGATCCGGTTGTCGGTCGCGGGCAGCGCGGCTGGCATCATTGCCCCCCAAGCGGTTTTGGCGGCGGGCGACAAGCTGAACCCGTTTCAGGCCCCCTGGGCCGGCCATTTCTATTACACGAAAGACGCGCCCGGCCGCTGGTCGACCTAGGTCGCGGGCCACCTGCC
>CAYNRD010000461.1:0-2508 GCA_964399515.1 uncultured Mycobacteriaceae bacterium
GTTCGACATGTACTTCAGCGGCTGATCGTCCTGCCAGCGCTTGACCTGTGGGAACGGGCGCGCCACATCCGGCGCGCCCGTTGCTTTTTTCTGGGGAGTGCCGACTGCCATGTCCGACGATGCCGCCCATCTGGCCAAGCGCCTGCGCACCACCCAGTTCCTGGCGATATGGGCCTTGATTTTCGGCCTGGGCATCGGCTTTTACGCCGGCTTTCAGTTGGGGGTCGATACCACCAACACCTGGCTGGAGCACCAGGACAGCCAGCCCGAGCCATGACCGGCGCCGGCCCGGCCGACACCGCGCCGCCATCGCGGTATTACCCGCCCTTCGTTACATTGCTGGACTGGGTCCGGACCGAGCCGCCGCCCGGCGCCGGTGAAAGCCTGGACGCGGTCGAGGCCTGGCTGCTGGGCCCGGCCCTGGCCATCGATGGCCTGCTGGAGTTGATCGACGCCTTCGCCTGGCGGCTGGCCGGGGCCGGCTGGCCGCTGGACCGGGCCACCGTGCATGTCGGCACCCTGCACCCGGAATTGTACGGCTATGGCTGGAAATGGGAGCGGCGCGACGGCATGACCGACGAGTTCAAGGTCGGTGACGCGGTGCTGAACAGCGACAATTATCGCCTCAACCCGATTTTCGGCGCCATTGAGCACGGGGCGCGGTTTCGCCACCGGTTCGGGGATGGCCCGCCGCCCTCCCCCCTGCTGGAGGAACTGGCCCCGCTTGGCTTCACCGACTACGCCTGCATGCCGCTGAACACGGCCGGTCGCTATCACAATGTCATGACCGTCGCCAGTTGCCGGCCGGGCGGCTTCACGGACGCCAATCTGGCGGAACTCGACCGGCTGGCGCGGCTGTTCACCCTGCACATCGAACGGCACATCCCGACCCGCATCGCGATCAACACGCTGGAGTCCTATCTGGGGCAGGCGGCGGGCCGGCAGGTGCTGGAGGGTGCGATCAAACGCGGCGAGGGCCGGCCGATCCGCTCGGTGATCTGGGTGTCCGATCTGCGCGGCTTCACGGCGCTTTCGGACCGGCTGGCGCCGGCCGCGATGATCCAGGTCCTGAACGCCTATTTCGAACGCCTGGTGGCCGCGATCCAGGCCCAGGGGGGCGAGGTGCTGAAGTTCATCGGCGACGGGCTGTTGGCCGTGTTCCCGATCAACGCCCACCGGACCGAACAGGCGGCCGCCCAGGCGGCGCTGGCCGGGGCGGCGGCGGCGGTCGGGGCCCTGGACACCCTGAACGCCGACCCCGAAAGCCTGCCCGGCATCGCGGGCTGGCGGCCGCTCAAGACCGGCATCGCCCTGCACTACGGCGATGTGGTCTTCGGCAACATCGGGGCCGCGGACCGGCTGGACTTCACCGTGATCGGTGCGGCGGTCAACACGGCCGCCCGGGTCGAGGGACTGACCAAGGCGCTGGGCCAGCCGGTGTTGCTGACCGCGCCGGTGGCATCCCTGCTGGACCGTGGCCAAGTCACCCCGTTGGGTGCGCGCTCCTTGCGCGGGCTGGCCCAACCGATCGCGCTGTTCGCGCCGGCATGATTTTTCTCTTGGCGATTTGTTCCAATTATGTTCTTGTTGGGCATACAGAACAAACCATGAATTCAAGCGATAGGAGGCGGCGATGTTCGACTGGCGGTCGGCCCAGGAACTGGTCGGGGTTTTGAGCTTTTTCGGCACGCTGTACGGGGCCGCGCTGATCGGCCACGGTTTGGGTCTTTAGAGTATTTCCAGATCACTCTGAATCACGGGCGTGATCAGAGTGATCGGGCAAAAAAAATGTTTAGAGCAGGACTACGCATTCAATCGGGTCGCCTGTGTGCCCTCGATTGAACGCGACCTGCTCTCTAGGTTGCCAGGGTCTGGTCGGCCAAGGGCGGCAGCGGCTTGGGCTTGCCATCCGGATCGACCGCCACGTAGGTGAAGCAGCCTTGGGTGACCTGGACCACGGCCCCCATGCGCCGGCGTTGGGCATAGGCGGTGACCCGCACCTTGATCGAGGTGCGGCCGACCCGTTCGACATCGGCATACATGCTGACCACGTCGCCGACGAACACGGGCGCCAGGAAGCTCATGGCATCGACCGCCACGGTGGCGACCCGGTTCTGGGCCCGCTCCACCGCCGGGATCGAGCCGGCCAGGTCCATCTGGGCCAACAGCCAGCCGCCGAAGATGTCCCCATTGGGGTTGGTGTCGGCGGGCATGGTGACCATGCGCAGGGCCGCAGGCCCTTTTGGCAGGGTTGCCGAGCCCTGGTGCGGGGCGGGATGTTCGTCGGGTGCCATGTGTCCTCCTTTGCGGGGTCGGGACCGCTACAAGATTTTGTGCCATCGCCGGCGGCGGAATACTATGATCGCTTGATGCCCCTCGCCCGCGCTCCCTATACTTCGGCCCGCCATGAGTGACCTGTTCGCCACCGCCGCCGCCGCCGACCCGGCCGACAGCGCCCGCGCCATCGAGGTGCTGGAGGGGATGGAGCCGGTGCGCCGCCGGCCGGGC
>CAYNRD010000462.1:0-2503 GCA_964399515.1 uncultured Mycobacteriaceae bacterium
CTGAATGCTCTGGGCGGCCAGCACGGCATCGGCCGGTTGGACATCGTGGAGAACCGTTTTGTCGGCATGAAGTCCCGCGGCATCTATGAGACGCCGGGCGGCACCATTTGGCTGGAGGCCCACCGGGGGCTGGAGCAGATCACGCTCGACCGCGCGACCGCCCCCCTGAAGGACGAGGTCATGCCCCGCTACGCGGAGCTGATCTACAACGGCTTCTGGTGGAGCCCAGAGCGGGAGGCCCTGCAAGCGCTGATCGATCAGACCCAGACCCGGGTCAACGGCACGGTCAGGGTGGAGCTGTTCAAGGGCCGGGCGCGCACCATCGGCCGCCAAAGCCCGGACAGCCTGTATTCCCTGGCCCATGTCACGTTCGAGGAAGACAGCGTCTACGACCAGCGCGATGCCGAGGGCTTCATCAAGCTGAATGCCCTGCGCCTGCGTCTGGGCTATGGCCGCTGACCGGCGCCGGCCCGCTGCCATAGGATTGTCATGGCCGAAGGCTGTATAGGACCGGTGAGTGCCCTTCGAATCAGCGGTGTGACATGCGCGCGATAGCAGCCGCCCTGTGCCTGGCCCTGTTGGTGGCGGTGCCGCCGGCCCCGGCCACGGCCCACCCCCACGCCTTCATCGATTTCCGGACCGAGCCGGTCTTGGATGACCAGGGCCGCATCGCCGGGCTGAAGCAGCATTGGCGGTTCGATATCTTCTATTCCACCTTCATCCTGGAGACCTTGGGCGCCGACCCGAACGATCAGGTGGTGCTGACCCAGCTGGCCCGCAACACCATGCTCTACAACCTGGAGCCCTATGGCTATTACACGGTCGCCACGGACGGGCTGCTGCCGCTGGTCTACAATGGGGTGACCGATGTCGCCGCCGGGACCGAGGATTTGCGCCTGTGGATGGAATTCACCATCCGCTTCGCCGACCCGCTGCCGGCCCAAGGAAGCCAGCTGCGCTACCGGATCTATGATCCCGAATACTATATCGAAATGCGCCATGCGGAGGTCGAGGGCGGGTCACCGATTGTCCTGTCACCCCCGTTGAGCCATTGCCGCACCAAGATCGAGGACGCCGAACCCGGCATCGAGGAGACCCTGTTCGCGGCCAGCCTGGGTGTCGATGTGTCGGCCGGGTTTGATTTGGGCGTGGTCTTCGCCCAGCGCGCGACCATCGATTGCCCGTGATGAGTGTCTCGGACCTGCTGGTCGCAGTTATCCAGGCCCAGCGGCAGTTCCTGGAACAGCTGGCCGCGGCCATGCAGGCGGCGGGTGACGGCGGGGCGTTGGCGGTGATCGGCGTCAGCTTCCTGTACGGTGTGTTCCACGCCGTGGGCCCCGGTCACGGCAAGCTCGTGGTCGGCGCCTATGCCGCCACCCAGGCGGCCGGTCTGGGCCGGGTGCTGCTGCTGGCCGGGTTGAGTGCGGCCGTGCAGGGGGCGGTGGCGGTGGGGCTGGTGTTCTTCGTGGTCTTTGCCCTGGGCCTGGCGGCGTCCGCCTCACAAACCCTGGTCCGGCCGCTGGAATTGGCCAGCTTCGCGGCGGTCGCGGGTTTGGGCGCGTTCCTGGCCCTGCGCGCCGCCCGGGGCCTGTGGCGCGACCGGGCGCGCGGCGGCGCCGCGCACCCCCCGCATCACGGCCACGATCATGATCATGGCCACGACCACGGCCATGCCTGCGGGCATGACCATGGCCATGGCGTGCTGACCGCCCGGGACATCTCCCCCTGGACCTTCGTGGCCACGGCGGTGGCGGTGGGCTTGCGCCCGTGCAGCGGCGCCATTCTGGTGCTGCTGTTGGGCCTGTCCCTGGGGGTGCCTTGGGTGGCGGTGGCGGCGGTTGCCGCCATGTCGTTTGGCACCGGCCTTACCGTGGGCGGGCTGGCCGGCGCCGCCTTCGGCATCCGGGAGGGGATCGGACGCATCGGCTGCGCGGTCTTGGGCGCGCGCGCCAATGGGTCGGGCCACGCCCTGGCCGCCGGCCGCGTCGTCGCCTGCCTGGGCGGGCTGCTGATCGCCGGCTTCGGTACCGCCCTGTTGCTCACCGCCATGGCCCCTTCCCACCCGCTTCTGCTGCGGTAATCCGCCAAAAATCCAACACCCCGAATGCATCCGAAAATTCGGATATCCGCCGGCGCGGATCGTGTTGGTGTGTTCACCGCTCACAGGTGTTTTTCGAAGAACAGGTCGGGGTAGGGGTCGTCGTTGAAGCGGGGGATTTCGGTCCAGCCGGACCGGCGGTACAGGCGTTCGGCTTCCGGCAGGGCGGAGTTGGTGTCCAGACGAAGCGTGGTGATGCCCAGATCCCGGGCCGTGTCCTCCACCGCCGCCATCAGCCGGCGGGCGAGGCCCAGCCCGCGCGCGTGGGGGGCGACCCACAACCGCTTGACCTCCGCGCCCGGCCCGCCCGAGCCCTTCAGGCCCACACAGGCCACCGCCAGCCCATCCGATAGCGCCAGAAAGAACCCGCCGCGCGGGGGCACCATGTCCGCCGCGTCCGGATCC
>CAYNRD010000463.1:0-2491 GCA_964399515.1 uncultured Mycobacteriaceae bacterium
ACGAAGGGGCCAGCGACATCCAGCGGCTGGTGATCGGCCGGGACATCGCGGCCCGCGGACACTGAGACCGGACATGTTCGGCCTGAACGCCAAGATGCTGCGCAAGAAGGAGCGCTGGGCGGCCGAGGGCGCGCGCAAGCCCCAGACCCGCGCCACCGGGCGTCTGCCGCCCCGCCAACGCCTGGTCACCGATTGGCCCGTCTTGCACATCTTCGACGCGCCCAATCTGACGCCTAAGGATTGGTCGCTGACCATCGGTGGCATGGTCGCCAAGCACGGGCGCATTTCCTATGACGTGCTGTGCGGTCTGCCCCAGGTCACCCCGGTCACCGACATCCACTGTGTTACCAAGTGGTCCCGCTATGACAATCGCTGGCGGGGCGTGGCCACGGCGGAACTGGTCCGGCGCCTGAGGCCGCATGCCCGGGCCAGCCACGTGATCCTGAAGGGGTTCGACGGCTACACCGCCAATCTGGCGCTGGAGGATTTCGCGGGGCCGGACTGCCTGCTGGCCACCCATTGGGAGGGCGCGCCGATCGAGCGCATGCATGGCGGGCCGGTGCGCCTGGTGGTCCCGCACCTGTACTTCTGGAAAAGCCCGAAATGGATCCGGCAGATCTGGTTCACCGACCATGACGTGCCGGGGTTTTGGGAGACCCGCGGCTATCACATGCGCGGCGATCCGTGGGCCGAACAGCGCTATGGCGGCCCCAACGGGCCGGTCCAGGACCAGCGCCGGGTGGGGTGAGCGCGGGCGCGTCAGCGCTTGGCGATGATCCAGACCGCGTGCACGATTCCCGGGATGTAGCCCAGAAGCGTCAGCAGGATGTTCAGCCAGAAATGCAGCCCTATGCCGACCTGCAGGAACACGCCCAAGGGCGGCAACAGGATCGACAGCACAATACGGACCAGATCCATCGGACCACTCCCTCTGTTCGGCGGGGTTCGCCGGGACGATTACGGATTGGCCGCGTCGTCGGCCGCGTCTTCGATGTCGTCGGCCGCATCCTCGGCGGCATCGCCCACTTCATCGCCCAACTCTTCCACGGCTTCGCCGACGGTGTCGGGGTCGTCCTCGCATGCGGCCAGGCCTCCGGCGACCAGCAGGATCAGGGCCAGGGGCATCATCACGCGTTTCAGCTTCGGCATGGGTCGGGTCCTTTCGGCACGGGGGGCATGATGCCCCAATGAGATGTGATAACGCCGGCTTGGCCCCACGGGTTCCCATCCCGGCGCGGGTGTCCGGCGCCCGTCCGTGGGGACGGGCGCCGCGTCCGGATCACAGGGTCGGGTGCCGCGTCCGGATCACAGGGTCGGGTGCCAGGCGTGGACCTGACGTTCGGCGTCTTCCCGGGCGATGCCGTACCGCTCCTGGATCTTGCCGATCAGCACTTCCTGATCGCCCTTGACCTGTCCGATGTCGTCGTCGGTCAGCTTGCCCCACTGCTTGCGCGCGGAGCCGACCAGTTGTGTCCACTTGCCCTTCATTTCATCGGAATTCATCGTTTCTCTCCATATCCTTGAAACCGTGTATGTGTGGTGGACGACGGGCGCCCGGTTGGGTCAGCCGCCGGCGTTCTCGGACCACCAGCCCGCGACGCTCGGAAACGCCCCGTCCTCACCGCCGATCTCCCCATCGGCCCATTTGACCGTGGGTGCGGTCTCGAACCGCTCCGCCGCGATATCGATCACCAGGGCGTTGAGGGTCGGGGCCACGCGAACCGTCGCCAGCGCGACCGGGGTCAAGTCTTGGCCGAAGCCAAGCACCCCGCCATGGGCCACCAGCAGGAAGTGCCCGCCGTCCTGGGTGGTTTGTGACGCGATGTCCTCGACCGTGCCGAGGATCTCACCGGAGAGGGTGTGCACCTCCATGCCGATCACTTCGGTCGCGCGCAGCGGACCCGTGACGTCCGTGATCGGTTTGGCGTCTTGTAAGGCTTCCGTCCGGGCGGCGCCGTCGGCGTTCTGGTCCTTGGCGTTGGCGATTGCGGCGGCGCGCTGCTCTTGCAGTTCCGCGATGCGGTCGATCACGGCCGAACAGGCCTCGTCATGGCCGCTTTCACCCAGATTGATCGCGGCGTTGCGCAGTACGATCAGGTCCCGGCCATGCTCGGAGACCGCCACCGGCCCGGTGACAGCCCCAGCGGTGGTTGAGCCCGAGAGCTCTTGCAGGCGATCCAGGCAGGCCTGGGCGACGGTGTCCTTCTCAGCCGCCGCCGGGGCGGTCATGGCTAAACCGACGCCGGCGGCACACAGCACACCCGTGAACAGAGTTCGGTGCATCGAATTCTCCTTCGTTAAGTTCCAAATCTCGGTGCATCGTCGCTGACTAATTGCGATGCCTTTCCTAAACGAAACTCCAGAACCGGAAGTTCCAGACAGAAAATCAAAACAAAAATTTTGCCAGTAGATGTAATTTTAACTTAATTTATTGTGCGCTTTGGCGGCTATGTCCCGGCCACGGTTTCCAGCAGGTTCGGCCGTGCCGGGT
>CAYNRD010000464.1:0-2480 GCA_964399515.1 uncultured Mycobacteriaceae bacterium
CCGGGCCCGGCGCGGGCTGACCTTGTGGATGGCCTGGGCGACCAACTCCTTGCCGGTGCCGATATCGCCGGTGATCAGCACCGAGGCATCGGTGCCCGCCACCAGTTCGATCTGCTTGACCACCTCATGCAGGGCATCGGACACGCCGATGATCTCACTGTGCCGGCGTTCGGCCTGGATCTCGGCCTGGAGATAGTCGTTTTCCATCTCCAGCCGTTGCTTTAACCGGTCGACCTCCGCCAGGGCGTCACGCAGGCGCCGTTCGGCCTCCTTCCGGTCGGTAATGTCTCGGAACAGCACCACCGCCCCCAACATGCCGTCACTGCCGCGCAGCGGGGTGGAGGTGTATTCCACCCGCAAAGGCCGGCCGTCCTTGCGCCAGAACACCTCGTCATCCACGCGCCGGATTTGGTTGCGCTTGAAGGCGGTGTAGATCGGGCAGTCCCGCACCGGATAGGGCGTGCCGTCGGCGTGCTTGTGGTGGATCACGTCGTGCATGTTGCGGCCGATCAGGTCTTCGGCGCTCCAGCCCAGCATGCGTTCGGCGGCCGGGTTGACGAAGGTGGTCAGCCCGTCCGCGTCGACGCCATAGATGCCGTCCCCCGCCGAGGACAGGATGGCGTTGTAAAAGCTGTCCTCATCGATGAAGTGGCGCGCCATCCGCCGCCATTCCAACAGCCCGCCCCGCTGCAGACGGTCGGCTTCCGCCGTGGCCCCGCGCCGGCTTTGTTCGGCCAGATCGGTGGCGACGAACACCAGCCGTGGGCCGTGGGGGGTGTCGAGGGCCGCCGCCTCATACTCCAAGGCCAGCGGCGTGCCATCGGCCCGCTGGCCGGCCAGGCGCCGGGTCCAGGCCGTGCCCCGGTGGATCACTTCCTCGGTGAACACGATCAACTGGTCGACCGTGCCCGGATGCAGGGCGGAAAAGCGCAAACCCGCCACATCCTCGACCCCGAACAGCCGGGCGGCGGCAGCGTTGGCGGCCAGGACCAGATCGGTCGCCGGGGCGATCACGCAACAGGCCGGCGCGATGGCGGCGGGCAGGATCTCCAGGCCGGGGCCGGCGGTGAGGGTGAGGGAATTACGCATCGCCGGAAAACCGTAACGCATTTTCGTAATTTACGAAATCGCACAATTGTGCGAATGCGAACAAAATAAATTAATTCATTGAAATAAAACAGAAAAAAATTTGGTTTCAGTTGGTACGCTGATTGCGGAGCGGGGCGAAACCGCCGTCGGCGACCAATCCATCAGCACCCTCGCACAGGAGCGAACGCATGACCCACTTCAAGGATCCGTTTAACCCGAACATCGATGTCTGGAATGAGTGCGGTGAGGCCAGCGACGCGGTGCGGGACCCCTATGCCGGGTTGACGCCGGAAGATGCCGCCCTGCTGCGCAAGCGGGACGTCGAGGCCGCCACGCCGGAGGGCGGCATGGCCCGGGCCTTGGAAAGCTCCGTGATGCAGGGGATGTTCAAGACCGACCTGTCCCGGCGGGCGTTCCTGCGCAGCGTCGGGGTCGCCACGGCATTGGCCGGGGTCGGCAGCCTGTTCCCCCTGGGCTCCATGCAGGCCATGGCCGAAGACGCCTTGAAGAACCTCGAAAAGACCAAGCTGACCATTGGCTTCGTGCCGATCACCTGTGCCACCCCGATCATCGGCGGCCACGCGCTGGGCTTCTACAACAAGTATGGCCTGGACGTGGACATCGTGAAGACCGCCGGCTGGGCGGTCGCCCGGGACAAGTGCCTGAACGGCGAGTATGACGGCTCCCACCTGTTGTTCCCGATGCCGATGGCGATGTCGCTGGGCATCGGATCGACGGCGCAGCCCTGGCGCGTGGTCTCCAACGTCAACACCAACGGCCAGGCGATCGTGCTCGCCAACGAGCATTCGGACAAGCTGGACCCGAAGATGTGGAAAGGCTTCCGGTTCGCGGTTCCGTTTGAATTCTCCATGCACAACCTGTTGCTGCGGACCTATGTCGCCGAAGCCGGGCTTGATCCGGACCAGGACATCCAGATCCGGGTGACCCCGCCGCCGGAGATGGTCGCCAACCTGCGGGCCGGCAACATCGACGGCTACCTGGCCCCCGATCCGTTCTGCCAGCGGGCCGTCTTCGATCAGGTTGGGTTCATCTACAAGCTGACGCTGGAGCTGTGGAAACAGCATCCGTGCTGTGTTTTGGGCCTGTCCGAGACCTTCATCCAGGAAAACCCCAACACCTTCATGGCCCTGACCACCGCGATCCTGGAGGCCACCGCCGCCGCCGAGAAGCCGGCGGGCCGGGTCGAGTTCGCCGAAGCCATGGCGCCGGCCAACTACCTGAACCAGCCGGAGGAGGTGTTGCGCCAAATCCTGACCGGCGTGTTCCCGGACGGGTTGGGCAATATCCGGGCCGTGCCGGACCGGATCTCGTTCATGCCGCTGCCGACTCAGACCATGGGGGTGTGGGTGCTCTCGCAAATGCGCCGTTGG
>CAYNRD010000465.1:0-2478 GCA_964399515.1 uncultured Mycobacteriaceae bacterium
GCATCGTCGATGGGCATATCGTGCTGGAACGGCAAATCGCCGAACGGGGCCGCTATCCGGCGATCAACGTCCTGCGCTCGGTCTCCCGGACCATGCCCGGCTGCAACACCGACGCCCAGAACGTGATCATCTCCCAGGCGCGCATGCTGCTCTCCACCTATGAGAATATGGCGGAGCTGATCCGCCTGGGCGCCTATCGCCGGGGCAGCGACGCCGATGTCGACCGGGCGATCCAGGTCTATCCGACGCTGGAGGCGTTCCTGGGCCAGCGCAAGACCGAGCGCACCAGCCTGGATGAAGGCTATGCCAAGCTGGCCGAAATCCTGGGCCTGCCGGCACCCGAGGCGCAACAATGACCGCCAAGCTGCACGGGCTGATCCGCCTGCATAAGTTCCACCTGGACGAAAAGCGCCGGACGCTGGCCCAGATGGAAGAGATGGCCGACGGCATTCGCGGCCAGATCACCGGCCTGGACCAGCGGGTTGCCCAGGAGGCGGCCTTGGCCGCCCAGCTCAACAACCCATCGGTGGATTTCGCCAGCTTTCTGGACTGGGCCAAGACCCGCAAAAAACAGCTCTTGGCCAATCTGGCGAAAGTCGAGGCGCAGATCTCCCGGGCGCGGGACGAGATCGCGGCCGCGTTTCAGGATACCAAGAAGTATGAACTGGCCCAGGAAGAGCGTGACCGAAAGGAGGCCGACCGGCTGAAAAGGCTGGAAGGCCAGACGCTGGACGACATCGCGATTGAACGCCATGGGCGGAAGTGACCGGGCGCTGGGGATGACCAATGAGGTGGTGCAGTGCTGGTTGGTGGTCGGCTCCGTTCCATGCGATGCGCTGGCCGCTTGGGCCACAGTCATCTCCGGGATCTCAATTTTTCTAACTTTGCTCGTTACCGCCCACCAGATTTCTCGACAAAATGAAACCGAAAAACGCAAGTCTGCCGCCGACTTTATCGCGCGTATGGTGACTGACGGCGAGTACCACAAGGCCGTTTCTACGTTGAATTCAATGTTTCTAGAAAGAAGGTTAAATGATAGAGAATATTTAAGACGGTTGGCTGCTGGTTCCAATATCACTGAGCGAGAGCGGTCTGATCGCGAAATCTTAAGATACTTGCTTAATTATTATGAAGTTTTGGCGATTTCCGTTTTTCGCCGCGCGTTGGATGAGGAGGTCGTCTACGATTACGCGCGTGGCATCGTTCGCGCCAACCACGATCGGATGAAATTGTTCATCGTCCAAGTGCGCGAGCATTCCAACAATCCCGAAATTGCCGGCAATTTTGAGAGGCTGGCGCATCGGTGGTGTCGAAAGCCCAGGTTCAAGACCGGCTTCGCCCGTATGGGTCAGGAACTGAACGATCCGTAATGCCTCAGCGGAGGCTCAGCCAATGCTCACCGATGGTCTGGAAGGAGAGCGCGCCCCGATAGCCGGATGCGGCGACGGCGTCCAGGAATACGGCCCGCATCTCCTCCCGCATCCAGTCGGATATGCCCGACCCCGCGCGCACGGTCATCTCGAACCGGGGCGGGGTGATCAGCCCCTCAAACTGCATCGGCCCCAGCCGGGTCAGGGTCAGGTCGATCACGAAGCGGGTCTGGCGCCCGGCCCGGCGGGCGGACTCCCGCGCGTCCTCGGCCGCCTCGCCGTCGGGCGGGTCCCGGTGGCGCAGGCTGACCAGCATCGGCTCCAACTGGCCCTGGTCCAGGAACGGCAGCGCGAATTGGCGCCAGTCCTGGCCGGCTTGGTCGGTGGCGGTGCGGGCGCCACCGCGCAGGGCGGTGCTCAGCCGGTCGACCAGCCGGGCTTGCCCGGCCCGCTCCAGCGCCCGCGCCGCGGTCTCGCCCAGCATGGCCCGGGCGTCACCGCCGCGCGCCGCGGTCAGCACCACGAACAGGGCCACGGCCGCTTGCGGGGGCGCTTGGGGCAGGGCGGTCTGGCTGGTCTGGGCGGCCAGGGCCGGGCTGATGGCGTTGAGCGCTTGGATCACGTCCCGGGTGGCGTCCAGGACCGCGCGCGCCTCCGGCGTGGCGTTGGCGGCCGATGACACGGCCACGGTCTGGGCGGGCGGCGCGGCACCGTCCGGCCCCGCCGCTTGGGGCAAGGGGGGCGGCGCTCCCGCCGCCGGCGGCGTTGGCCCGGCACCGAAGCCGGGAGCCGTCGGCGGTGGCGTGCCGCCGGGGCCGGCCCCTTGGGCTGGACCCGACGGCGCGGCAAGCGATGGCGCCGCCTGGCCGCTGGGCGCCGGCGGGGCGGTCTGGCCCGGGAGGGGCGCGGGGCTTGACGGTGTGGTGCCGGTTAAGGGCGGCGGCCCCGGTCCCGGCGCGGGCGGGGCTGGACGGTCGCCAAGGGCGGGGACGACCAGGCCCGGCCCGCCGGCGGTCGGCCGGGGACCGGCATCGGGCCCGGACGGACCCAGCGCCTGCGGCCCGGACGGACCCAAACCCTGCGGCCCGGACGGACCCAAACCCTGCGG
>CAYNRD010000466.1:0-2476 GCA_964399515.1 uncultured Mycobacteriaceae bacterium
GTCCAGCAATTGCCGGCTGGCATCCTTGCCCGACGGGTCGCCGCCTCGGGTGGTGCCCCCGCCCATCAGCACGATCGGCTTGTGCCCGGTTTTCTGCAGCCAGCGCAGCATCATGATCGGCAACAGGCTGCCCACATGCAGGCTGTCGGCCGTGGCGTCGAAGCCGATATAAGCCGGCACGGGCGCGCCCCGGCACAACAGCGCGTCCAGCCCCCCGGCATCGGTGACCTGATGGATGAAGCCCCGCTCGGCCAGGACCGACAGGAACTCCGACCGGTGGGGCGCGATGGCCGGGGCCGGCGCCGGGCCGGGCGCCGCTTGGGTCATTCCGCCACTTCCGGCACCGGTTTCTTTACGTGCCGCTCCAGATAGCCCTCCACCGAGCGGATCAGCGCGTCATGGTGGTGATGGAAGAAATGGTTGGCGTCCGGGACCCCGTCATACTGGATGACGATGCCGCGCTGCTGGCTCAGCTTGGTGACCAGCTTCTTGACCGTATCCGGCGGCACCACGTCATCCTTGGCCCCTTGCACGAACAGGCCCGAGGACGGGCAGGGGGCCAGGAAGGTGAAATCCAGCTGGTTGGCCGGCGGGGCGACGGAGATGAAGCTTTGGATCTCCGGCCGGCGCATCAGCAACTGCATGCCGATCCAGGCGCCGAAGGCGAAGCCGCCGACCCAACAGGCCCGGGCATTGGGATTGACCGACTGCATCCAGTCCAATGCCGAGGCAGCGTCGCTCAACTCCCCCTCGCCCCGGTCGAAGGTGCCCTGGCTGCGGCCCACACCGCGAAAATTGAACCGAAGGGTCGAAAACCCCTGGCGCTGGAAACACTGGTGCAGGGTGTGGACGATGCGGTTGTTCATCGTGCCGCCCTGCTGGGGGTGGGGATGCAGGATCAGGGCGATCGGCGCGTCGGGCGTCTTGGCGTGGTAGTACCGGCCTTCCAGCCGGCCCTCCGGCCCATTGATCACCACTTCTGGCATCGCGGTTTCTGGCTCCCCAAAATCAAAGACCGGTGGGATGTGGGCCCGATCCTGGTCCGCCGCAAGGCGACCCATCCCATGGCGGCCCGTGGTATGCGGGGTGCCGGACCGAACCCCAACCCACGCCATAGCACAAGCGTGGGGCCGGTTTTCAAGGATCTCGCCCGCATGGCCCGGTCCCGCGTGGGCTGGCCCGCGGCCAAAAACCCAGCGAATAACCAGGATCTTGCCATGGTTTGGACTTTTAAAACCTAGAAAAGCGCTTATGTTTAGGCATCCGGGGAGCGGTATGCGGCAGCAAAAATTCCCCAGCGCCCAAGTGGGAGATTGAGGGATGAGGCTCAGCACGAAGGGTCGGTACGCGGTCATGGCGCTGGTCGATTTGGCGCGATCCTCCAATGGCGCGCCCGTGTCCCTGTCGGACATCGCCGACCGCCAGGAAATCTCCCTGTCCTATCTGGAACAGCTTTTCGCCAAGCTGCGCCGCAGCGGCTTGGTCAAGAGCGTGCGCGGCCCCGGCGGCGGCTATCTGCTGGCCCGGCGCACCGATGAGACCCGCATTTCCGACATCATCCTGGCCGTGGACGAGCCAATCCGGGCCACCCGCTGCAAGCCCGGGTCCCCCGTTGGCTGCCATTCGGACAAAAGCCGCTGCTTGACCCACGATTTGTGGGAGGAGCTGGGCAACCAGATCCACCTGTTCCTGTCCGCGGTCACCTTGGAAGACGTGGTGATGCGCCGGGTGCTGGGCACCAGCCAACTGGCCCGCCAGTCCGACGGCGCGGTCGCGGCGGAGTGATCGGTCCGGCGTGATCCCGGGTGCTGGGGACCATTGGGTTCCGGCCCGGTTTCCGGTATCGATCCATCCCATGCCGATCTTCCTGGACCATAACGCCACCGCGCCCTTGCGACCCCAGGCCCGGGACGCCCTGGTCGCGGCCCTGGACCGGCCCTGCAACGCCTCGTCCGTGCATGGCGGCGGCCGGCCCGCCCGGGCCGTGGTCGAGCGGGCCCGGGCCGATGTGGCGGGCCTGGCCGGGGCGGAGGCGGACTGGGTCACGTTTACCTCCGGTGCGACGGAAGCCAACAATTGGGTGCTGACCGCCCATGGCGGGCCGGTTTTGGTGTCCGCCATTGAGCATCCCTCGGTCGCGGACGCCGTGCCGGGCGCCATCCCGGTGCCGGTGACCGCCGACGGCGTCATCGACCTGGCGGCTTTGGAACAGCACTTGGCGGCTCGGGCGCCGGGGGCCCTGGTGGCGGTGATGGCCGCCAACAACGAGACCGGCGTGATCCAACCGATCGAGGCGGTGGCGGTGCTGTGCCGGCGGGCCGGGGCCTGGTTCCACTGTGACGCGGTGCAGGCGCCGGGGCGGATGGAGGTGGATATCCGCCGCTGGGGGGCGGACAGTCTGGCGCTGTCCGCCCACAAGCTGGGTGGCCCGCAAGGGGTGGGGGCTCTGGTGTGCGCGCCGGACCGGGTGCCGGCG
>CAYNRD010000467.1:0-2469 GCA_964399515.1 uncultured Mycobacteriaceae bacterium
TTTTGCCGCTGCAGTTTAAGGATGGCGAAGATCGCGAGAGCCTGGGCCTGAGCGTCCTGGGCATCGGACAGCGCCTCCCGCGCCTGGTCGGCCCGGTCGGCCGCATCGACGATGGCGGCAGCGATCCGCTCGCTCTCCCGTTCGATCTCGGACTGCTGCTGCTGGGCTTCCAACTCGCGCTGTTCCAGATCGGCCAATTCGGCCCGGGCGCCGGCCAGCGCCTCCTCCACCGACGGCTGGCGCAGATAGAACGGGAACAACAGGATCGCGATCAGGATGAACACACCCAAGGCCGAGGCAAATAGGTCCAAGGCCGAAATCGAGATCACGTCCAGATTGGCGGTCGATCGGGTGCGCATGCTCGCCTCCCGCTCACTCAACCAGCAGGCGGTTGATCAGATGGTCCAGACAGTATTGGCCGATGGCGTTCAGCCCGCCCTCCTCATACCGCTGGACCAAGTGCTGGACCAACACCACCACCGCCGACATCAGCAGCGCCAGAAGCGTGGTGTTGAAGGCAACGGCAAGCCGGGTGGTCAGCTCCGCCAACAGGGTCGGGTCCTGGACGTCCACCTGCCCCGCGAACGCCAAGGCCAGGGAGATGCCGATCACGGTGCCGACGAAGCCCAGGGTCGGGATCACCCAGACCACGTAGCGGATGATGTTGTAGCGCAGGTCGATCTCATGCTGGAACAGCTCCAGACTGGCGTTCAGGACCGCAGTCGCCTGGTCGATGGACCGGTTCAGCTGCACCTGGCTGACCACCCGCAGCACCAGGCGCGGCAGATAGGCCCCCGAACCGCCCCCGGCGGCGGGCTTGGCCCGGGCATAGACATCCCGGAGGTCGCGCGCCTGCAGGATGGTCGTCTCATCCTCGGGCAGCAAGCCGGCGGTCAGATAGCGGCGCTCGGCCCGGGCATCCCGATAGCGCAGGCCAAGCTCCGCCAAGCCCAGGAAGAAGATCAGCCACATCAGGTTCTGGACCGTGAACGGATAGGTCGACCGGTCCCGGTCGATCAGCACATTGGCGAACACGTCCGGCAGGATCAGGTCGAACACCGCGATCACCGCCAGGGCCACCAGCAGGGCCGCCACCGGCACCAGAGCCCGGGTCCAGCCGGTCAGCGGGCGCGGCGGCTCCCCGGCGGGGCGCGCCGTGGCCCCGATATCGCTCACGGTTCCCACACTCATCGCAGCACCACCACTTCACCGGTGTTCGGGTCTCGGATCATCCGCCCGGTGCGCGGCCCGCCCCGGCCAGGACCAGCGCCACCGGCACCGCCGCCATCGCCGGACACCGCCCCCTCGGCCGGCCGAGCCGGCCCCAGCGCCGGCCCGCCCATGGGCTGGGCGGTGTCCATGGGGGCGATCATCAGGCCCAGGCTGGTCACGTGGCTGCCCAGGCATAGGGCCGTGCCCCGGTCCAGGAAGGCTTGACGCAGGGGCTGCCATTGGGCCCCCTCGCCGGCGCCGGAGGGGCGATAGAAACTGCCGACCGCGCTGGCGCAGTCGGTGACGAACAGCCGGCCATCACCGGGGATCACCACCTCCAGATGGCGCGGGGCCACGGTGGGGTCGGAGATGACGATGTCGGCATAGGGTGAACTGCCGATCAGGATCGTGCGCATCAGCCATCCTCCCGGGTGCTGGGGTCGGCCGCGGCGGCGTTGCTGCCGCCCGCCGCCGGTGCAGGGAGCAGTTCCCGCGCGTCCGACCGGGGGGAAGACGGCGCCGACTGCGCCGAATCCCGCCGGTCATACCGCTCGCCCAAGCGGTTGTTGGTGAACTCCGTATCGCCGGACACAGCGCCCGTGACGGCGGTGTCGATGGCCAGGCCGAAGCCGCCGTTATCGACGGCGGTGAAGCCCGTGACCCCAAGCACGGCGCCGGCCAGGGCCAACAGGCCGTGTTCACCATTGCCGCGCGCGGCCAGGGCCGCGGCGGTCAAGCGGCCGCCCCCCGCCACGATAACGCCGGACAGGGCGCCGTCCTGGAACCGGGCCGTCGCCAGATCGGCCACGGCACCAGTGCCGACCAGCAGCCCCGCACCGCCGGCACCGGTCACGGTGATGTCGGTGGCCGCCGCATGGGCACCGGCGCGAATCTCTAGCCCGGACCGGCCGGGCTCGGCCACCGCCACGCCGGTGGCGCGCAGCCGCGCTCCTTCGGCGGCGACCAGGCCGGACCCGCGCGGGGCGGTGACCGCCAAGCGCTGGATCACCGCCGTGCCGCCCGACCGGACCAGCAGGCCGACGCCGCCACTGGCGGGCACGGCGACATCGGCGAGGGTCGCCGTGGCATCGGTGACCGCGATCGCCGGCCCGGGATGGGCGGTGGCGACGCTGACCCCCGACAGGCGCAGCGAGCCACGGGCGGCATGCACACAGCCATCGGCACCCGGCGCCACCACCTCCGTGCCGCCGGGGCCGCGCGGGGCCGCGGCCTGGATGGTCAGATTGCCCAAGGACA
>CAYNRD010000468.1:0-2468 GCA_964399515.1 uncultured Mycobacteriaceae bacterium
GGCAGCATGGTGATCACCATGTCGGCCCCGGCCACGGCGGCGTCGAGGGACGCGGTCACGGCACAACCGGCCGCCGCCGCCCGGGCGCGGGCCGGCTCGGACAGGTCGAATGCCCGCACCCCGTGGCCGGACTTGACCAGATTGGCGGCCATGGGCCCGCCCATGTTGCCGACGCCGATAAAGCCGATCTCGGCCATCACCCACCCCTTCCCAGCCGCATCCGCCGATCAGTCATAACTGCGCACATCATCGATGACCTTGCCGTCATTGGGCAGGCTGCCGGGGGCGACCAGGGTCACGGCCCCCTTCAATTGGCAAGCCGCCCGCACGCTGTCGGCGATCCTGTCCGCCAGCCCGTCCCCGGCATCGGCCACCTCGCAGTGCAGAGTCATGGCATCGCTGTCGCCGTCCCGATCGATGACCAGGCGGGCCTTCTTGATCTCGCCATGGCGGGCCAGGACCGCCGCCACCTGCTCTGGGTGCACGAACATGCCCTTGACCTTGGCGGTCTGGTCCGCCCGGCCCATCCAGCCCTTGATGCGCAGATTGGTGCGCCCGCACGGGCTCTGCCCGGCCAACACCGCCGACAGATCGCCGGTGCCGAAGCGGATCAGCGGATAGGCGGGGTTGAAGCTTGTCACCACCACCTCCCCCACCTCCCCGTCAGGCACCGGATCGCCGGTCCCGGGCCGCACGATCTCGATCAGCACGTCCTCATCGGCCACCAGCCCCTCCCGGGCCGGGGTTTCGTAGGCGATCAGGCCCAGATCGGCGGTGCCGTAGCATTGGGTGACCCGGATGCCGCGCGCCTCCAGCATCTGGCGCACGGCGGGGAACAGCGGCCCGCCGGACACGCAGGCCTTCTTCAGGCTGGGCAGGGGCACGCCCAGCTCATCGGCCTTTTCCACGATGATGCGCAGGAAATCCGGCACGCCGGCATAGCCGTCGGCGCGCAAGGCCTGGATGGCTTCCACCTGGCCCTCGGTGTTGCCGGTGCCGGCCGGGAACACCACGCAGCCGCAGGCATGGGCCCCCTCCTCGAACATGCGGCCCGCCGGGGTGAAGTGGTAGCTGAACGCATTGTGGACGATGTCGCCGCGCCGGAAGCCGGCGGCGTACAGCGCCCGACCCATGCGCCAGAACTCCTGCCCCTCGGGCAGTTCACAGTCGCAATCGGTGATCGGCCCGGGTGAGCGGTACAGCCGGGCCAGGGCCCGCACCGGCACCGCGGTCAACCCGGCCAGGGGCGGCTGGTCGGCCTGCAGAGCCTTCAGGGCCGATTTGCGGGTGACCGGCAACCGGGCCAGGGCGGCCCGGTCGGTGATCTCGCCCGGCTCGACGCCGGACAGCACCTGGGAGAATCCCACGGAGCGGGTCTTGGCGTGCCGCACCAGGTCCGGCAGGCTCGCCATCTGGTCCTGTTCCCGCTCCCTGGGGTCCCGGCGCTCGCGGTTGTCGAAGAAATCGCTCATCGGAGTGCCCGTGGGTTCGAAGGGTCACAGCCACCGCTTGCGGCGCTTGAAGGACTTGATGTTCTTGAAACTGCGCCGCTCACCGCCGCCCAGGTAGAATTCCTTGACGTCCTCGTTGGACATCAGCTCGGCGGCACTGCCGTCCAGCACCACCTTGCCCTGTTCCATGATATAGCCCCGGTCGGCCACGTGCAGGGCCATGTTGGCATTCTGCTCGACCAGCAGGATGGTCATGCCCAGATCGGCGTTCAGCTGCCGGATGATGCCGAACACCTCCTTGACCAGCAAGGGTGACAGGCCCATGGACGGCTCGTCCATCAGGATCAGTTTCGGCCGCGCCATCAGCGACCGGCCGATCGCCAGCATCTGCTGTTCACCGCCGGACAAATACCCGGACAGGCCGGTCCGCTCCTTCAGGCGCGGGAAATAGCCCAGCACCATGTCCAGGTCGGCCTCGATCTCCCCCTTGGACGCCTTGCGGGTGTGGGCCCCCAGGCGCAGATTCTCCAAGGGCGTCATGTCCTGGATGATCCGCCGCCCCTCCATGACCTGGAAGATGCCGCGCTTGACGATCGTATCGGGCGCGTCGTGCTCGATCGACTGCCCCTCGTACCGGATCGTACCCCGGGTGACCTCGCCATCCTCGCTGCGCAAAAGGCCGCTGATCGCCTTCAGGGTGGTGGACTTGCCGGCCCCGTTGGCGCCCAACAGGGCGGTGATCTTGCCCCTTGGCACCTCCAGGCTCAGCCCGCGCAAGACCAGGATCACCTCATTGTAGACCACCTCGATGTTGTTGACCGACAGGACGAAGTCCTCGGCCTGGGCTTCGGGGGTCAGACGTGGCGCCGCCGTCATGGAACGGTCCTTTCAAGAGCCTTGGATGGGGGCACGGGGCGGAGCGGATCCCCGCCCCGCCCCCGATCCCGGACGGATCAGTAGCCCAGCCACTCCGGCCGGCGCTCCAGCACGACCTGACCCTGGCGCTCGAGCGAGATG
>CAYNRD010000469.1:0-2468 GCA_964399515.1 uncultured Mycobacteriaceae bacterium
GAATCGGGCACACGCAGCAAGGCCTCGGCAAGGCACATCAGGGCGATGCCCTCACCGGTCGACAGCCCGTATTCGCCCAGGAAGGTTTCCATCAGGCCGGGCCGACCGGATTTGCGGATCCGGGTGACCAGACCCGCCGCCTCGGCCGCGATCTCCGCACGATCCTGGTCGGTCAAGTTCGCGGCCGCGATCAGGGTGCCGACCAGGCCCGCCTCCTCGGCGCTGGTGGCGGCCCGCAGCCGCTCACGCAGCCGGGGCAAATCGGGGTTCGGTTCCGACATGCTGTCCCTTCCCTTCCCTCACGCCGCCACGGGCGGCCGCCGCTGGGCCCAGGGCCGCGCCCGTTCATACTGGGCCGCCGCCTGGAAGATCACCGCCTCCTCCAACGCGCGGGAGACCATCTGCAGGCCGACCGGCAGGCCGGCCTCGGTCCAGCCGGCGGGGATGCTGGCGGCGGGCTGGCCGGTCAGATTGAACGGGTAGGCGTATTGCACCCAATCGACCGTGTTGTACTGCGGCATTTCGGGCGGCGTGTTCAGACCGACCGCGAAGGCCGGCACGGGCAGGCTGGGGCTCAGCAGCAGGTCATACCCTTCGAAAAATCGGCGCGTCGTCTCCCGCAGGCCGAAGCGCTGGAACACCGTCCGCAGATAGTCGATCTTCGGGCTGTCCAGGGTCGGCAGCAGGGTTTCGACGATCGCCGGGTCCAGCCGGTCCGGCGTGGTCCGCAGCGCGTCGGCCAGGCGGGCGCCGGCGCCGGCGAAGAATTCCGAATTCCAGATCGGCGCCGGGTCCTCGTCGAACACCCGCGCGACCTCCTCGACCTCGTGGCCCAGGTCCCGGAACACCCGCACGGCCTCGGCGCACAGGCGCAAGACCTCCTCGGTCGGCGTGGCGTAGCCCAGGGTGGGGCTCCAGGCGATCTTCAGCGGCCGGTGCGGGGCATGGCAGGCGGCCACGAAATCGGGCACCGGCTCGGCGACGCTGTAGGGGTCCCGGTCATCCCGCCCGGCCATGATGGACAGGGCCAGCGCCGCGTCCTCGACCGTGCGGGTCATCGGCCCGACATGGGACAGGCTCCAGGCCGCCGACGGCGGGTAGAAGCCCACCCGGCCGTATTGGGGCTTGAGGGCAAACAGCCCGCAGAACGAGGCCGGAATCCGCACCGAGCCGCCGCCATCGGTGCCGATGGCGATCGGCATCAGCCCCGAGGCGGCGATGGCGCCCGCGCCGCTGGACGAGCCGCCCGGGGTGGTCTCGGGGTTCCAGGGGTTGCGGGTGATGCCGGTCAGCGGGCTGTCGCCGACCGCCTTGCAGCCGAACTCCGCCGTGGTCGACTTGCCCATGATCACGGCACCCGCCGCGCGCAGCCGCGCCGCCGACGGCGCATCCTCGGCGATTTCGATCCCCGCCATCAGCTTGGAGCCGAAGCTGGTCGGCATGCCCTTGACCGCGATCAGGTCCTTGATCGCCATCGGCAGGCCGTCCAACGGGCTGAGGCGGGCGCCGCGCATCATCCGGTCCTCGGCGGCTTTCGCCTGGGCCCTGGCCCCGTCCGGATCGGTGGTCACGAACAGGTTCAGCTGGGCATCCAGCACCTCGGCCCGCTTCAGCACCGCCTCGGTCAACTCCACCGGCGACAGCTGCTTCCGGTCCATCCTGCGGGAAAGTTCCGCTGCCGGAACAAAAAACACATCGTCGCTCATCGCCTGCCCCTTGCCGGTGTCCGGGGGCAAGTGTCACCCATATGCGCCGCCCGCGTCACCCATCAACATACTCCACGGCCCAGCCCTTCTCGACCGCGGGCCGGGCGCGCAGCCGGGCCATCCAGGCCTTGACGTTCTCGAACGGGTCCAGGATCTCCGGGATGCCATAGAACTCGAACACCGCCACCCAGGGCAGGGTCGCCATGTCGGCGATGGTGTACTCCGCCCCCGCCACATGGCTGGCCGTGGCCAGCCGGCGGTCCAGCACGCCCAACAGGCGCTTGGACTCCTCCGTGTAGCGTTTCTTGGCGTAGTGCACGTCCTCCGGCGCGAATTTCACGAAATGCCCGCATTGGCCGAACATTGGCCCGGCGCCGCCCATCTGCCACATCAGCCATTGCAGGGTCACCGCCCGCCCAACCGGGTCCTTGGGCAGGAACCGGCCGGTCTTCTCGGCCAGATAGATCAGGATCGCGCCCGTTTCGAAAACGGAATGGGGTGCGCCGCTCGGCCCGTCCGGATCGACGATGGCCGGAATCTTGTTGTTGGGGGAAATGGCCAGGAAATCGGGCTTGAACTGGTCATCCTGGGTGATGTCCACCCGATGGGCCCGGTAGGCCAGGCCCATTTCCTCCAAACAGATGGAAACCTTGCGACCATTGGGGGTATTGAACGTGTGCAGTTCGATCATGGAGGCTTATCCTGGAAGGGTGGGATCCTGATGGGTGGGATCCTGATGGGTGGGATCCTGATGGGTGGGAT
>CAYNRD010000470.1:0-2460 GCA_964399515.1 uncultured Mycobacteriaceae bacterium
CTATCCCGGGTGGGGGGGTTGGTGTACGGGGTCATGATCTCCTTTTGGGGCCTGGATGGCGGGCGTCTTAACATCTGCGCCTGCTCCTTGGGCGGGGCGCGGGCCTGTTTGGAGCTGGCGCTGGCCTATACCGGGCAGCGCAAGCAGTTCGGCCAACCACTGGCCGCCTTCCAGGCCACCCAGTTCAAGATCGCCGACATGGCGACCGGGCTGGACGCGGCCCGGCTGATGGTCCAGCGGGGGGCGGTCGCCCTGCAGACCGGCCATCCCAAGGCCACCGAATGGTGCGCGATGGCCAAGCGCCTGGCCACCGATACCGGCTTTCAGGTGGTCAACGAAGCACTGCAACTGCACGGCGGCTACGGCTATCTGAAGGATTTCCCGCTGGAGCGGTATTTGCGGGATCTGCGCGTCCATCAGATCCTGGAAGGAACCAATGAAATCATGCGGGTGATCATCGGGCGGCGGCTGGCCCATCCCGCACCGGCCGGCAATTGATTCGATTTCGGCCCCGGGGTGCGAGGTCGGCCGAACCCAGGCCGGGCCGTGTCATGCTTTCCAGGGCGAATTGCGGAACTTTCCACAAAATGATGGACAAAAAAGGTAATTTTTGTGCTCTAATCCGCCCGCGTGCCCGCAACCCTCGCAATCCTGTTTCCTTTGCGGGGCGGCAGGGTGATACTGTTCGCAAAACAACTTCCGCACCAATCCTTTACGGTCTTCGGGAACAGCAATGCAGCACCCCTATTACCAAAGCATTTTGCTCATCGAACGTCTTCACCGGTATTTCCTGGAAGTGGTGAAGTCGGAAATTGATCGGTTGGGCATCCGCGATATCAACAACGTGCAAAGCTTGATCTTGTACAACATCGGCACGGATGAGCTGACCGTGGGGGAGCTGACAGCCCGCGGATATTATTTGGGTTCCAACGTATCCTATAACGTCAAGAAAATGGTCGAGAATGGCTATCTTGAGCAGGAGCGGTCGCCCCATGATCGGCGCTCGGTCCGGGTCAAGCTGTCGGAAAAGGGCATCGCCCTGTCCAAGAAACTTGAAGACATGTTCCAGGCCCACACCCAAAGCCTGGACGAGGCCCAGTTGCCGGTCGATACCCTGGACCAGGTCAATGAGAACTTGCGGCGCATGGAACGCTTCTGGACCAACCGCATTGATCCCTTGGGGCGCGGGCTGAACGCCGGCTGACCGAAGGCTGTCCTTGGGGCATCGGGCGCGCGCGCTCACCACAGCCGGGCCAGCACCGGGATCACGATCGGTGAGATCAGGGCGTTCAGACCCATGGCCAAGCCCGCGAAGGCGCCGGCCCGATCATTCACCGCGAAGGCCCGGGCGGTGCCGATGCCATGGGCGGCGACCCCGATCGCCAACCCCCGCACCCGCCAATCCCGGATGCCGCACAGGCTCAACACCAGCGGGCCGAAGGCGGCCCCGATCATGCCGGTCAGGATCACGAACACCGCGGTCAGGGACGCAAGCCCGCCGATCTGGTCGGAAATGCCCATGGCGATTGGCGTGGTGACGCTTTTCGGCACCAGCGACAGCACGGTTTCGGGCGCGGCACCGGCCAGCTGGGCGATGCCGCCGGCGCTGACCGCCGCGGTCACCGACCCGGCGCCGATCGCGGCCGCCACCGCCAGCCAAGACCGCCGCAACACCCGGGTTTGACGGTACAGCGGCACCGCCAAGGCCACGGTGGCCGGCCCCAGCAGGAAATGCACGAACTGGGCCCCGTCGAAATAGTCCCGGTAGGGGGTGTCGGTGACCACCAGCAGGCCCGCCAACACCGCCACCGCGATCAGCACCGGGTTGGCCAGCGGGTTGAGCCGGCTGGCCCGATACACCGCGTCGCCAATCACATAGGCACCCAAGGTCAGGGTCAGCCACAACAGCGGCGTGGACGACAGATACACCCAGATCCGGGACAGCTCCGGCGCCAGCCCCAAACCGTTCGGATCATCGATCATCGCCGGCCCCATCCTCCGCCGGCAGATCCCGCGGGCTCAGCGCGGCCATCACCCAGGCGGTGACCGCCACCGTGATCAGGGTCGAGCCGACCAGGGCCAGGGCGATCGCCAGCCCCTGGTCCCGCAAGACGGCCAGATGCACCAACACACCGACGCCGGCGGGCACGAACAACAGGGACAGATGACCCAATAGGCCCCGGGCCGTGGCCTCCAGCCCGTCCGGCACCCGCGCCTCCCCCGCGACGGTCAGGCCCAGGAACAACAGCGCCATGCCAACCACCGGCCCCGGCAGCGGCAAGCCGGTCACGCCGACCAAGACCTCCCCCAGCAATTGCAGCCCCAAAAACACCGTCACCCAGACCAGCATCCTTGCCTCCCCCAGTCGATCCGCGCCAGACCGCATAAGATCCCGGTCCCGCGGCGGAGGCCAGCTTTGTTGTTAGGGGGACGGGCCGATGCCCCGCGACCATTCCGGTT
>CAYNRD010000471.1:0-2450 GCA_964399515.1 uncultured Mycobacteriaceae bacterium
CGGGGCGGCGGCCGAGACGTTGAACGGCCCGCGCACCCGGTTCAGTACATCGGCGACGGCAGTCGGGCAATAGGCCCAGCCCAGGCGCAGGGCCGGCAGCGCGAACAGCTTGGAGAAGGTGCGGGTCATCACCACCCGGCCGGTCCCGGTCACCAGATCGGCGCCGTCCGTGTAGTCCGCGACCCCGTCCATGTATTCCGCATAGGCACCGTCCAGGACCAGCATGGCTTGGGGCGGCAGCGCCGCGATCAGCCGTTCCAGCGCCGCGCGGCCCAGATAGCTGCCGGTGGGGTTGTTGGGGTTGGCGACGATCACCAGCCGGGTCCGCTCCCCCAGACGCGTGATCAGGGCGTCGATATCGGCGGTCAGGTTGGTCTCCGGGGCGGCGACCGGGGTAGCGCCCGCGGCCCGGGCGCTGATCGCATACATCAGGAACCCGTGCCGGCTGTGCAGCACTTCGTCCCCCGGGCCGGCATAGGCCTGGATCAGCAGGGCGATGATCTCGTCCGACCCGGCGCCGCAGACGATCCGCTCGGCCTCCAGTCCGAACCGCTCCCCGATCGCCCGGCGCAAATCGCCCGATCCGCCGTCCGGGTACCGGTGCAGGCCACCGGCCAGCGCACGATAGGCCGCAACCGCCATTGGGCTGGGTCCCAGTGCCCCTTCATTGGCGGCCAGGCGGATCGGGCGGCCCAGGCGCGGATGGTCCACGGCGTGGCTTTCGCCACCCTGGTAGGGGGCGATATCCAGGATTCCGGGTTGGGGCGGTGGCAAGGGCAAACTGGACACGGGCGCGGATCGGGAGTTTGGTTAACGGAGGTCGACCGGCAGCGCATAGCCGCCGACCGGGATCAGGCGGCGGACGGTCTCGCCGAAGCCGGCATGCAGGGCCGCCAGCCGGGGGTCGCCGGCGGCCAGGTGGTCCGGCACCTCCAGCAAGTGCATGTCCGCGTGGTCGCCGTCCCGACCATTGGCCCAGTAGGACAGGGGTGCCAGGCTCTGTTCGGTCAGGCGGCGCACCAGCGTGCTGCGCGACACGGGCTCGGTGGTCTCGATGGCCAGGAAGCTGTGGTCGGCCCCCGACGGCTCGAACGGCGCCAGGGACACGGCCAGGCCGGTCGGCCGGGCGGAACCGGGGCCGTGGCTGACCGCCGGCACGCGGGCGATGATCCGCGGCGTGCGCGTGTCCTCGGACAGCAGGATTCGCCACCACGGGCTTGGGTCATCCTCGCTCAGCCAGGGCACCACGGCGACCGACGCCTTGGCGTCGATCACCGTCCGCACCGCCTGGGCGCTGGTGTCCGCCGCCTTGGCGACCACGGCACTGCCGTAATGGTCCCGGGCCAGGTCCCAAAGCGGGAAGTCCGGCCCTTGGGCGCCCTGGTCGTCCCGGGCGATGACCACGGTCAGCGGCGCCTGCTGGCAGGCGAAGGTTCCCAGGATCTGGCGCCACAGGCCCATCACCGAGGACAGCGGCAACGGGCCGGTGTGGCGGTCCCGCAACCGGCGCAGGATTTGCGCCTCCCGGCCGACCCGGATCACCCGCGCCGGGGCGGCCGAACCGGACTTCAGACCGCCGACCTGGTCCACCAGCCGGGCACGCCGGACCAGCAGATCCTGCATCTGGTCGTCGATGCGATCGATCTCCCGCCGCAGATCCTCCAGCCCCTGGCCCCGCCCGGCGGCGGCGGTGCGCGGATCGTGGAGCTTGGTCTCGGTCATCGGCGAAGCTATGGGGTGTGTGGCGGGTCGGCGCCCACGATTACTGTCTGCCCCCCCCAAAGGCAAAGGAAACATCCATGGCGGTTCCGTGGCGAATGGCGCGCCTGTGACGAATGGGGTTCACGGGCCCTGTCCCCAGACGCTATCAGACAGGGCATGAGCCAGACCCAATGCCAGCCTTCCGCCATCGATGACGACCGGCCCACGGCCCAGGCTGCCGCGGGTGCCGCCATGCCGGTCTGGGGCGGGCCGGTGACCTTGGCTCAGGCCGCGCCCCTGCGCCTGGACAGTGGCGTCGATTTCGGGCCGTTCACCATGGCGTTCCGGGCCTATGGGGAGCTGGATGCCGACAAGTCCAACGCCATTCTGATCTGCCACGCCCTGACCGGTGACCAATACGCGGCCGAACCCCACCCGGTGACCGGCAAGCCGGGCTGGTGGCGGGATCTGATCGGCCCGGGCAAGCCGTTGGACACCGAGCGGTTCTGCGTGCTGGTGCCCAATGTCCTGGGTGGCTGCATGGGCACCGCCGGCCCCGCCGACATCAACCCGGCCACCGGCCAGGTCTGGGGGCTGGACTTTCCGGTGATCACCATCGGCGACATGGTCCGGGCCCAGAAGCTGTTGATCGATCACCTGGGCATCGAAACGCTGTTCTGCGTGATCGGCGGCTCCATGGGCGGCATGCAGGTGCTGGAATGGGCGGTGCGCTACCCCGACCGGGTGTT
>CAYNRD010000472.1:0-2443 GCA_964399515.1 uncultured Mycobacteriaceae bacterium
ACTGCGTGCTGATCACCGCCTACACCATCCCGGCGATTTTTATCTCCTTACAGTTGACCGGAAACTTCCTGCCGCCGTTGGGTCTGTTCTCCGAACACACCGCGTCGGGCCAGCCATTGTTGGAGCGCCTGGACCAGGTGGTGACCGACCTGGGCTTCCGGGAGTATACCGCCCACCACGGCAACACCTTCAACATGGAGCTGTTCACGCTGTCGCTGATGATCGGCACCGCCGGTCTGCCGCACGTGATCATCCGGTTCTTCACCGTTCCCAAGGTCTCCGACGCCCGCTGGTCGGCTGGCTGGACCCTGGTGTTCATCGCGCTTCTGTACCTGAACGCTCCCGCGGTTGGGGCCATGGCGCGCCTGAACATCATGGACACCCTGTGGCCAAACGGCTCCAACGCCGAGCCGCTGGCCTTCGACGACCGGCCGGACTGGATGTTGACTTGGGAGACCACCGGCCTCTTGCAGTTCGAGGACAAGAACGGCGATGGCCTGATCCAGTACTACAACGACACCAATGCCGATATGGCGGCGCTGGCGACGCAGCAGGGCTGGCAAGGCAATGAGATGGTCACCTTCAACCGGGACATCCTGGTGTTGGCCAACCCGGAAATCGCCAATCTTCCCGGCTGGGTGATCGCCCTAATCGCCGCCGGTGGTCTGGCGGCCGCACTGTCGACCGCGGCGGGCTTGCTGTTGGCGATTTCGTCGGCCATCAGCCATGACCTGATCAAGGGTTACCTGAACCCGAACATCAGCGAAAAAGGGGAGTTGCTGGCCGCCCGGATCTCCATGGCGGTGGCGATCGTCATCGCCACGGCGCTGGGGATCAATCCGCCGGGCTTCGCGGCCCAGGTGGTGGCGCTCGCCTTCGGTCTGGCGGCGGCGACGCTGTTCCCGGCCCTGATGATGGGCATCTTCACCAAGCGGGTGAACAATCACGGGGCCGTCGCCGGCATGATCGCCGGTCTGCTGTTCACCCTGATTTACGTGTTCCTGCACCGGGGCTGGTTCTTCATCCCGGGCACGAACTCCTTCACCGACGCGGAGCCGATGTTGTTCGGCATCACCTCCCTGGCCATCGGCTCGGTGGGTGCGCTGATCAACTTCGCGGTGGCGATCATCGTCTCCCGGGCGACCGAGGAGCCGCCGCAGGAGGTGCAAGACCTGGTGGAGAGCATCCGAGTGCCGCGCGGCGCCGGGGCCGCCACCGGACACTGAGCGTCCGGTCGCCGGTCGGGTGGCTTGGCCGCCCGGCCGGTCCGGTGATACATGTCCCCTTCGGAGCCGCCCGGCTCCGAGGGGTTTTTTTTGGGGAGGGACGGGCAACCGGTGACTGGGGATCCTCGGGCAATCGCCGCCTTTCTTGCCTCCCGGCACCCCTATGACGGGCTGCCCGGGGACCTGCTCACCCGGGTTGCCGCCGCGGTGACGCCGGTGCTGTTCGAGCCCGGGCAGCGGCTGTACCAGGCGGGCGCCATGCTGGACGGCCTGTTCGTGATCGCCGACGGCCGGGTTGAGATCCGCGATCCGGCGGGCGATCTGGTGTCCCTGTTGGGCCCGGGCAACAGCTTCGGCGAACGGGGCTTGCTCAAGGACGGCATCGCGGTCACCACGGCGATCGCCGAGGGGCCGGGACTGGCCTATGTAATCCCGAAACCGGTGTTTCTGGACCTGATCCGTGACCAGCCGGCGGTCGCCCGGTTCTTTGACCGGGGCGCACGCCAGGAGGCCCGGCCGCTGGACCTGTCCCGCATGCCGATCACCGACCTGATGACCAAAACCCCGCTCAGCTGCCCGGCCACCGCCACGGTGCGGGAGGCGGCGGTGCTGATGCGGGACCGGGGGGTGTCCTGCCTGCTGGTCATCGGCCCGGAAAACGTCCTGGAGGGCATCTTGACCACGGGTGACCTGACCGCCCGGGTGATCGCCGCCGGCCTGGATCTGGCCAGCCCGGTCTCCCAGGTGATGACCCGGTCCCCGGCCGCCCTGGGCCCCGACGCGCTGGGCATCGATGTGCTGCATGAGATGGCCGAGCGCGGCATCGGCCATTTGCCGATCGTGGAGCGGGGCGAGGGCGATGTGGCCCGGCCGGTGGGCATCGTGACCCAGACCGACCTGACCCGACGGCAGGCCGCCTCCTCCGAACGGCTGATCCGGGAGGTGGCCTCGGCGCGCGATGTCGTGACCATGGCGGCGGTGGTCGGCCAAATCCCGGAGCTGTTGGCGCAGTTGGTCGGGGCCGGGCACCCCCATGAGATCGTCTGCCGGCTGATCACCGACATCGCCGACGCGGTCACCCGCCGGCTGCTGAGTTTGGCCGAGGCCGCATTGGGGCCGCCGCCGGTGCCCTATCTGTGGCTGGCCTGCGGCAGCCAGGGCCGCCAGGAACAGACCGGCGTGTCCGACCAGGACAATTGCCTGTTCTTGGACGACCG
>CAYNRD010000473.1:0-2434 GCA_964399515.1 uncultured Mycobacteriaceae bacterium
TGATGGAGATGCTGATGCTGACGATCGGCGGCCTGGGCCGGTTTCCTGGTGCGGTGCTGGGGGCGTTCGTGATCGTGATCGGCAATGAGGTGCTGCGGGAATTCGATGACTGGCGCCTGTTGATCCTGGGCCTGGCGGTGGTCATCGCCATCCTGGTCATGCCCGGCGGCATCGCCGGCCTGGCCGACCGGCTGCGCGGCGGCCGGGGCCAGGCGTGATCACCAGCGGACCGATAGCCTGTAAGCTGTTCCAACACGTGCTTGGAACCGACCCATGCCCTGGAGCCCGCGGCCGACGGGTTTGGCCCGGTGCGGTTACCCGTCCGGCGCCAGGTGCACCAGATCGCTTAGGAACATGTGGAACATCTCCCGCTCGGAGGTGATGTCCAGCTTGTAGTACAGGCGGTGGCGGTGGTTCTTCACCGTGCCGACGGAGATGCCCAAGGTCTCCGCGATTCGGGCGTTGGGGTAGCCGATCAGCACCAGCCGGACGATCTCGGCCTCCCGTGGGGTCAGGTTGTGGCGGCTGCGGAAGGCGTCCAGGGCCTGGTCGGCATCGACCGACACCACATTGTGCCCGCCCCGTTCCAGCTTGACGATGGTGCCGCCTGGGGCCAGGGCGAACTCATCGGGCAGGGGCTCCCAATGCAGGATGCGGTCATCGTCCAGCCGCCGCTGGGCGCGGGTGCCGGTGCGCACCTCCGCCAGGCAATCGACCAGGTCCGGGTTGGCCAGCGCCACCCGCTTCCAGGCCGGGCTGGCATAGACCAGCCGCTCCGACCGGTCCAGGATCACGGTGGCGTCCCGCTGGTCCTGGGCGGCACCCTGGTCCCCCAAGGGGGCCGAGGTCACGAACACCTTCTCCACATGGACGGTGTGGACCGCCTCCAACAGGGCCAGAAGATTGCGCGCCGCGGCCAGGTCCGCCTCGGTGAACGGGGTATCCGCCCGCTCGCAGCAGATCGCCACCGTCACCCCGCCCGGGCCGGGCAGCAGCACCGCCAACTCGTCATAGATCATCATGGCGGTGAACAGCTCTTCCAGGTAGCGCTGATCGGTGCGGGAATGCAGGGTCAGGTGCTTCAGGTTGACCACCGTCGCCACGCTTTGGTCCCTGGCCAGGCGCAGCAACGGGTCCAGCCGGTACAGCCCGTCGAAGTACAGGGTGACCATCTCCTCGGTCAGGGCGCGGTTGACCAGCAGTTCCGGCAGGTCGAAGCTGGAGTAGCGCACGACGATATGGGCCTCGCAGCCGAAGATGTCCGCCAGCGTGCGGGAGAATTTCGCGTAAAACGTGCTTGAGCCGGCCGCGGCGATCAGCCCCGCCAGGGCTCGGCCGGCGTCGCCCAACAGCGGGTTGGCGAGATAGGCGGCGAGAGGCGAGGTCGGCCGGTCGCCCAAGGGGCCTTGAGCCAGGTCGGGGTCGCCGGAATGGGGCATGGGCGGTCCTCCCCGTCCGAGGGTTGCGGTGGGCCCATGGGCGGTCGGCACTGATCCAGCCGACGGGCCGCGGCGCAGCATCGCCCGGATCACCCGATGACGGAATACCCTGTTGCGTCAAAAAACCTGTAATCTTCGACCGCCCAAGGGCCTTGACGGGAAATTTTCGCTCGACAACCATGCGGCCACCGGGTCAAAGACCCGCGGGCCGGGACGGGATTCGGGGGGACGGATCCCCCCTTGGCGGCACGGCGCCAACGGGGTTCGGGTGCGGTCAATCAGGCTCAGCGGCCCGGTTGGGGCCGGGCCGGAACACGGGGGTATGGGGGAAACGGTGCCGATTCAGGTGGTCTCCGGAGCGACGACCCTGTGCAGTTTCGGCGTGGCCCCCGGGACGCTGACCGTGTTGCCCGTGGCGCGGAGCATGGCCGGCGGGCCGCCCGCGGCATCCATCATGGACAATGTGCCGTTCCTGAACATCGCTCCCTTCGGCATGTGCACCAGCATGGCCAACCCGTCCGTGGCATCGGCGACAGCGGCGGCGTTGGGCGTGTTGACGCCCATGCCGTGCACGCCGGTCACCGCCGCACCGTGGGCGCCGGGGGCCAGCAAGACCCTGATCGGCGGCAAGCCGGCGCTCGATAACTCGTGCAAGTTGAATTGTTCCTTCGGCGGGGTGATCCAGATCGTGCAGCCGGGCCAATTCACGGTCATGGTGTCCTGATGGTTGGGCGGGCCGGGCTGATCGTGCTGACCGTGGTCGGTGTGGTGCTGGTCGCCGCCTCGGCGTTCACCCTGGGCGTGACCACCACCTTGCTGCTGACCCAGCAAGGCCCGACGCCCGATGCGGCCGTCACGGCACCGCCGGTTGCGGCCGCTCCCGAACCGGCCACGGCGGCGACGGATGAGTCGGAGGCGGCGGCGGCGGATGAGCCGGAGGCGGCCGGCGGCGGCCCGGCCGATGCCGCGGCCCAGGCGCCGCCCCAGCCCGCGCC
>CAYNRD010000474.1:0-2431 GCA_964399515.1 uncultured Mycobacteriaceae bacterium
CCCGGTCCAGCACCCAGCGGTGGCGCTCCATGTCCCCGGTCTGGAACAGGGACCGGGTGAAGGGCAGCGCGAAGCCGATCGCGCCGCTCTTGGTGTGCAGGCCGCCCAGATAAAGCGGGCCGTCGGTTTCCTCGGTCAAGGCGATCCGGCCGAACGGCGCCAAGGCCTCGACCATGGAGTGCCAATGCCCATCGGTGTTCCGGAGGCACAGGATGTAATCGGGTTCCCCGGCGCCCAGCCGCTGGAGCTGCGCCCCCCAGGGTTTTGAATGGTCGATGACATGGTGCGCGCCCAGGTCCCGGCACCAGGCCTGGGACGCCGGCCGGGACGCGCCGGCGATCACGTCCAGGCTGGTCAGCCGCCGGGCCAGCTGGATGGCCACCGAGCCGACGCCGCCGGCCGCCCCGATGATCAAAAGCGTGCCCGCGACGGTTTCGGTTTTGCTGATCGGGATGGTCAGGTGTTCGAACAGCGCTTCCCAGGCGGTGATCGCCGCCAGCGGCAAGGCGGCGGTCTGCTCGAAATCCAATGTCGAGGGCTTCTTCGCCGCCAGGCGCGCATCGATCAGGCCGTATTCGGCATAGCATCCGGGCCGGTCCAGCTGGCCCAGGAAGAACACCGCGTCGCCATGGCTGAACTCCCGCACGTCGGCGCCCAGATCGACCACGATGCCGGCCGCCTCCCAGCCCAGCACCAGGGGGTCCAGGCCGCGGTGCCGGGCGCCGCGCAGCCGCGCGTCCAACGGGTTGACGCTGATCGCTTCGATGCGCACCAGCAGGTCGCCCGGCCCCGGGATCGGGCGCGGGATCCGGTCATAAATCAGGCAGTCATCGGCGCTCACCGGTGCCGCCTGCGGGCTTAGGATCACCTTCATGGCCAGCCGTCGGCGGTCGGCCGTCGTCATGCGCACCGCCTGGCCATCGGGCAAATTCAGGCTCCACGCACCGGCGACGGGCCAATGGCTTGTGCTGGGGTTGGCGCCGATAGGGGGCGGGGGCGGCTCGCGGTCGGCGTCTGGGCTCATCGAATACGGGTGTCCGTGCTGGGTCGTTCGGTGCCACCGCCGTGAACGGGGTGGCCAGGACCTTGTCCGACATTGCAACCCGAACGATAATATCGTGAAGTGTCACTTCATCCGGTCGGCGGAGTTGCGAATGCATGTTTGCCTCGCTTGAGGACCTATCGCTCATTTCGGCGATCAACGAGGCCGGTTCGGTGCGGGCCGCCGCCGACCGCATGACCCTGACGCCCGCGGCGGCCAGCAAGCGGCTGTCGGCGCTCGAGGACAAGATGGGCCTGCGGATCTTCAATCGCACCACCCGGCGGCTGAGCCCGACCGCCGAGGGCGAACGGTTGTTGGCCCATGCCGAGGCGATCCTGGCGGCGGTGGCCGAGGCGGAGGATGACCTGTCCGGCCGGGGCGGCACGCTGTCCGGCAGCTTGCGCCTGACCGCGTCGGCCACCTTCGGCAGCCTGTTCCTGATCCCCGCGATCGCGGCCTTCTTGGAGCGGCACCCGACCCTGCATGTCAGCCTGGACCTGACCGACGGCATCGTGGACCTGACCGCCGAGGGCATTGATCTGGCCTTGCGCCACGGTGCCCTGCCGGACAGTCGGCTGGTCGCCAGCCGGTTGGTGGCGTCCCGGCGGCTGGTCTGCGCCACGCCGGGCTATCTTGAGCGCCACGGCCGGCCCGAACACCCCAATGATCTGGTCGGCCACCGGTGCCTGCCCTTGGGCCCGGAGCTGCGCTGGGCGCTGACCCAGGACCGCCACACCGTGACCGTGCCGGTCAAGGGGCCGTTCACCTGCACCATGGGTGAAGGTTTGCGCCAAATGACCCTGACCGGGGCGGGGGTGGCGCTGTTGACCGACTGGCTGGTCTGCCGGGATCTGGCCGAGGGCCGGCTGGTCTCCGTCTTGGAGGATTGGCGGGTGGAGCCCGAACACGCGCTCTATGCCGTCTATCCCAGCCGCGTGCACCTGCCCCGCAAGACCCGTGCCTTCATCGACCACCTGCGCGCGTCCTGGACCCCAACCCCACCCTGGGCGCTGTGAGCGGTTTTCGAACCACTGCCGAGCTGTGCGTCCCCCTCCCTTTTCAAGGGAGGGCTGGGGTGGGTTGATGGGCCGCCAGAACCCCCTCGATCCCCCTTGAAAAGGGGGAAGGACATCCAAACAAAAACCGGGGGCCGAAGCCCCCGTTCCAGACCCTTCGATTGGCGCCCTTATTCCGCCGCGTCGGATTCTTCCGCGACGGCCTTCATGGACAGTTTGATTTTGCCGCGGTCGTCGAAGCCGATGCATTTGACGGTGACTTGGTCGCCTTCATTGACCACGTCGGTGACCTTGCCGACCCGGCCTTCGGCCAGTTCGGAGATGTGCACCAGGCCATCCTTCTGACCCAGGAAGTTCACGAAGGCGCCGAACT
>CAYNRD010000475.1:0-2427 GCA_964399515.1 uncultured Mycobacteriaceae bacterium
GCCCCCGCCGATACCGGCCGGGCGGTGATCAGCCAGGGCCGGTTGTCCGACCTGGCCTCCCGCATGGGGGCCGAGCCGCTGCGCACGGTGATCGCGTTCTTCCCCGATGCGGCGGCGGGGGAACTGGCCCAGCTCAAGCACGGCGTCGCCGCCCGGGACCCGCGCGCCGTGCACCGGGCGGCCCACAGCCTGAAGGGCCTGGCCGAGAACATTGGCGCCGAGGCGTTGGCCGATCGGGCCCGGGCGATCGAGGCGGAAGCGCTGGACAGCCCGGCCATCGCCCGCCTGGTCGATGAAATGGCCAAGACCATCGACCACACCCGGGACGCTTTGCGCCAGGACGGCTGGCTGGATTAGGGCTGCTGGCCCCAACCCAGGGTCCCTGGGGGGCATCCCGGACCCGGTGCGGCCTCTCTCACGCCACCGCCCGCAGGATCGCGCCGGCGGTCATCAGGTCCAGATGCGCGCCGCCGCCGTTTTTGTAGACCGTGATCTCCTCGGGCGTTTGGCGGCCGGCCCGGCCCGGCACGATGTCGTACAGATCCCCCAGCACCGCGTCCGCCGTGATCGCGCCCGACGCGATCGGGATCATCAACTCCCCGATGTGGTCGATCGTGGTCTCCCGGCTGTCCACGAACAGCCGGGCCTTTCGCAGCAAGGCGTCATCGGCCTCGCGCATGGTGTTGGTGAAGGCGCCGATCAGATCGACATGGGTGCCGGGCCCGACCCAGTCCCCCCGCAGCACCGGCTCCGGCGATACGGTCGCGGTGGCGATGATGTCCGCCCGCCCGGCTTCGGCGGCCAGGTCCTCGGCGCGCCGGACCGGGTGGCCCTGCGCCCGGGCGGCCGCGACCAGCCCATCGACGCGCGGCCCGCCGCGGTTCCAGACCGCGATGTCGGCCAGATCGGGGAACAGCTCCCGGTAGGCCGGGATCAGGTTCGACGCCACCACGCCCGCCCCCACGATCAGCAGCCGCCGGCTGTCCGGCCGGGCCAGCAGCTTGGCGCCCAGCACGGAATCCCCGGCGGTTTTCCAATTGGTCACCACGCCCGAATCGAGGATCGCCCGCAATTGGCCGGTTCGATCCTCGAACACCAACATGGCGCCGCCGACCGTCGGCAGCCCGTGGTCCGGGTTGCGCGGCATGACCGTGACCGATTTGACCCCGATGCCGACACCGTCGATCCAGGCCGCCCGGCTCAACAGGACCTCATCGCCGCGCTTGAGGAACTGGTCACCCAGGCGCGGCGCGCCCTGCCCATGCCCCGCGCCGAACGCATCGGTGACCTGGGTCCAGGTCAGCCTGCCGGCGACATCGTCCGCGGTGATGACCGGAATCGTGGCCAAGGCGCCCTCCCATGCGTGGCTTACCCGATACGCTCTGCGATCTGGTCCGGGTGATCAAGCACGGTGTCGGCGCCGGCGGCCAGCAATTCATCGGGGTCGTGATAGCCCCAGGCCACGCCCAACGCGCGGGCGCCCGCCGCCCGGGCCATCTCCATGTCGTAGACGGTATCGCCGATCACGGTGGTTCGATGGGCTTCGGCCCCGGTCTCGTCCAGGGCGCGCAGCACCATGTCCGGATGGGGTTTGCTCAGCGCCCGGTCGGCGGTCTGCAGGGTGACGAACACGCCGGACAGCTCATGCTCCGCGATCACGGCCTTCAGGCCGCGCAGGCTTTTG
Source organism: uncultured Mycobacteriaceae bacterium (assembly GCA_964399515.1). Lineage (GTDB taxonomy): Bacteria > Pseudomonadota > Alphaproteobacteria > DSM-16000 > Inquilinaceae > CAYNRD01. The sequence goes on from CAYNRD010000475.1 coordinate 1,685, forward strand.
CCCGTGGCCACGCCCAACAGGTGCCGGGCCTCGCCCAGGGTGGCGAGCGCCTCCCGAATGCCGGGGTAAAGCGGGCTTTCAAAGCGCCGGTCCAGCCGGTGGCGGTGGAACGCTGTCTTGTAGGCTTGGCCCAGGCTGTCGATTTCGGCCGGGCTGGCGTCGGGCGCCAGGGCCGCGATCGCCCGATCCAGGGACAGGCCGACGTGCCGACGGACCCGCGAGGCCTCGGGCGCCGGGCGGCCCCCGGCCTGGAAGGCATCGGCCATGGCGGCAAGGATGGCCGCCTGGCTGTCGACCAGGGTGCCGTCACAGTCAAACAGAACCAGGCGCATTTTGTTTTTAAATCAGGCCAGTATATCGATGGTCTCACCCAACAGCTCATCCGTGGTCTCGACCACGGCGGCGTTGGCGGCGAATTCGGCCCGGGCGGTGATGGTCTCAACCGCGATATCGACGATGTCGATGGTCGGCAGCCCGCCGGAGGTGGGGTCGGCCGCCGCCGCGTCCGCCGCGGCGTTCAGCGCTTCCGGGCTGGCGCCGATCAGGTTCAGCGCCTCCGGATCGTTCAACGCCGAGGCCGCCCCCGCCAAACGGTCGGTGGCCGAGGTCAAACCCTGGCTGGCGGTCGACAGGACGGAAAACAACCCGCCCGAAGAGATCGTATCGGTCATGACCGGGTTATGACCCGCCAACGCCGTGCCCGGCAACACACATCGTTTCGAATTTTAGGGATTGGACGGGGC
>CAYNRD010000476.1:0-2415 GCA_964399515.1 uncultured Mycobacteriaceae bacterium
GTGTGGTCGGACAGCCCGGCCGCGACCCCGAAGGCCTGGGCCAAATGGGGCAGCGTCCGCAGATTGCTGTCCTCGGGCGGGGTGGGGTAGCCGGACACGCAGTGCAGCAGGATCATGCCGCCGGAGCCCGCGCCGCGCGCCGTCGCCACCGCCTCGGCGATCTCCCCCAAATCGGCCAGGCCCGTGGACAGGATCAGGGGTTTGCCGGTCGCCGCCGCCCGGGCGATCAGGCCCAGATCGACGATCTCGAACGACGCGATCTTGTAGGCCGGCGCCCCCAGCCGCTCCAGCAGGTCGATGGCGGTCCCATCGAAGGGGGAGGAAAAGGCGGTGATCCCGCGCTTGCGGGCATGGGCGAACAGGTCGCCGTGCCACGCCCATGGCGTCGATGCCTCCTGGTACAAGTCATACAGGGTCCGGCCCCGCCACAGGCCGCCCTCGATCCGAAAGCCGGGGCCGTCATGGTCCAAGGTCAGGGTGTCGGCGGTGTAGGTCTGCAGCTTGACGGCATCGGCCCCGGCCTCGACGGCGGCATCGATCAGGGCCAGGGCCCGGTCCAGCCGGCCCATGTGGTTGCCGCTCAACTCGGCGATCATATAGGGGGGCCGGCCGGGGCCGAGCTCCCGGCCTGCGTTGCTGTTGGAGCGGCGTCCGGGCAAGGTCATGGCGGCGAACCGTAAGGCCTGTCGCCCGGCGGCGCCAGAGCCGGCATGGCCCTGGCACCACGCCTCCGGTCCGGCGGTCCGGCGGCCACCGTCAGGGCCTGTTTGGCGGCCGGGTGGTCAGGCACGCGGCCAGGGCCTCCACCACCCGGGTGACGTCGTCGGTGGTCATGGCCGCATGCAAAGGCAGGGACAGCACCCGCGCCGCGTACGCCTCCGCCCCCGGCAGGGGCCGGGCACCGGCGTGACAGCGATAAAAGGGCTGGTCATGCACCGGCCGGTAATGGACCTGGCTGCCGATGCCGCGTGCCCGCAGCGCCGCCATCAGCCCGGCCCGGCCCTGGCCCAGCCGGTCGAAATCGATCAGGACCGCGTACAGGTGCGGGCAGGCCTCGACCCCGTCCGGGGTCCCCACCGGCTGGACAGTGGGGGCCAGGGGTTTCAGCGCCGTGTCATAGGCCTCCGCCAGCTGCCGGCGGATGGCCCGGAACCGCGCCAGCTTGGCCAACTGACTGCGGGCCAGGGCGGCGTGGATGTCGCTCAGGCGGTAGTTAAAGCCGGGGGCCTGCAGCTCATAGGCCCAAGGGCCGGGATCCGGCGCCTGGAACCGGTCACGGTCCCGGATCAGGCCGTGGTTGCGCAGGTCCCGCATGGCTTGGGCCAGCGCCGGGTCGTTGGTGGTGATCACCCCGCCCTCGCCGGCGGCGATGGTCTTGACCGGATGCAGGGAAAAGCAGGCCGGCCCCCAGGCGGCGTCGCCGACCCGTCGGTCCGTGCCGCCCGTGTCCCGATAGCGGGTGCCCAGCGCGTGGCAGGCGTCCTCAATCACCACGGCCCCATGCGCGGCCGCCCGGGCCGCCAGCCGCGCCATGTCGGGCACGGGACCGTTCAGGTGCACCGGCACGATCGCCTTGACCCCACGGCCGGTGTCCGCGTCCAGAATGCGGTCCAGATCGTCCAGGTCGATCAGGCCGGTCTGGGCGTCGCAGTCACAAAAGGTGACATGGGCCCCCGCCAGGACGGCCGTGTTGGCCGACGCGACGAAGGTGATGCTGGGCACCACCACCCTGTCGCCGGGGCCAACGCCGCAGGCCAGCAAGGCCAGGTGCAGGGCCGCCGTGCCGCTGGACACCGCGACCGCGTCCCGGGCGCCGACCGCGCGGGCGAAGTCGGCCTCGAAGCCCGGCCCCTCCGGCCCCGTTGTCAAAAAGCCAGAGCGCAGCACCCGGGTGACCGCCGCGATGTCGTCCTCCCCGATGACTTGCCGGCCGTAGGGCAGGACGGGCGGGGTCGCCGCGGGGTCGGCGCCGCCGCTCAATCCAGGATCACTTGCTGCATCAGGTCCAGCAACTGGCCCTTGGACAGCCAGTCCGAATTGGTGTCGCTGGCGTAGCGGAACCCCTCGGGCACCTCCTTGGCGCCGTCGCCCAGATAGGAGTCCCGCCGCCACCAATGGAAGGCGGGTTCGATGATGTAGCGGTCGGGCAGTTCCAGGGTGGTGCGGGCGTCATCCTCGCTGATCATGATCTCATGCAGCTTCTCACCCGGCCGGATGCCGATTTCCCGCTGCTTCGTGCCGGGCGCCAGGGCCTCGGCCATGTCGGTCAGCTTCATGCTGGGGATCTTGGGCACGAAGATCTCCCCCCCGCGCATCATGTCCAAACAGCTCATCACGAATTGCACGCCCATGCCCAGGCTGATCCAAAACCGGGTCATGCGGGCATCGGTGATCGGCAGTTCCTTGGCGCCCTCG
>CAYNRD010000477.1:0-2411 GCA_964399515.1 uncultured Mycobacteriaceae bacterium
CCAGCCGCGCCCGGCGGGCCAGCCCCCGCCAGCACCGGCCCGGAGCCCGGCGCAGCCCGCGCCGGCCCCCGTCCCGCGCGCGGCCGCGGAGGGTTGAATGCCCCTGGCCCGGGACCTGGCCTGGATCACATCGGCGATCGTCACCTGGCTGGCCTACGGGCTGGTGGCGGCGTTGGCCGGGCTTGGCCTGGCCTGGCAGCAGCACATCGCCCCTGAGATGGCTGGCCGGATCGCGCAGCTTGCCCAAGCCCAGGGTGTGCCGCTGGCGGGGTTCACCATCGCGCGGGTCACCGGCGGGTCGGTGGTGCTGGCCGATCTGCGCCTGGGCGATAGCCTGCGCATCGACCGGATTACGGCCCGCCTGGACCCCGCCGCCCTGCGCTCCGGCCGGGTGATGCTGGGGGCCGTGACGCTGACCGGTGTCGAGGCGACCCTGGCCGTGGACGCGTCCGGCCGGCCGGTGCTGCCGCCCTGGCTGGACGCAGCCCTGGCCCGACCGGCGGCCGGCGGTGCCGGACGGATCGGCGGGCCGGAACACATCCGCGTGAACGCGGCGCGGGTTCGGCTGGACACCCCGTGGGGGCCGGTGACCGTCGCCGGTGATGGCAGGTTGGGCTTGGCGGCCGAACCCTTCCACCTGACCGCCAGCCTTCGCGCCGACCACGCCCTGGCCCGGGCCGACATCGCCTTGGACGCCCATGTGAGCCCGGGCCGGGACCGGCTGGACGGGTTCGCCCGCTTCCTGGCTCGGCCTCGGGGCGACCCGCCCTTGGCTCTGGCGCCGGTCCCGGGCACGGTGACCGTGGCCAGCGGCTTGGACGGACGCGGGCTCAAGGCCCGGATCCAGGCCGATCTCAGCCTGGCGCCCCATCCCGGCCTGGCGCTGGCCGGCCCCGCGATCATCACGGTGACCGAGCACGCCATCGCCCTCGACCAGGCCCTGGCGACGCCGGCGGCAGATCTGACGCTGGCGATCGGGGCCGACTGGCCCGTGGGCGCGGACGCGGGGAACGGCCGCGTGACGGTCAGCGCCCAGGCCAGCCCCCGATTGGCGGGCTTGGTTGGCCAGCCGGGCTGGACGGCGGGCCAGATCCGGGCCACGGCCGCGGCCGCACTGCCGCTGGGCCTGGCGGCCCGGGCCGCGTCCCCCGGCGTGATCCTGGCCGGCCTGCCGGCGCCGGTTGAGCTGGAGGTCACGGCGGAGGGGGTCACCCTCGCCGATGTGGCGCGTGACCTGGCGCTGGCCGCGTCGGGCCTGGTTTCGGCGCCGGGGGGCCGGTGCGCCGGCGCACCCCGTGTCGGCTATCTTTACAGCCCGCCCGGAGCGCACGCCCGCCGGCGTGACGCCGCCGGGCCGACGGCGTTGCGAAAGATCTCGATCTGCCCCGAGGTCGTGGGGTCCCAAGAGAATCCCTCCGCATATCGCCGGGTCGCACGGCGCGCCGGCGGGTCGGCCAGGAGCGTGTTCAGCTCCCGCGCGATGGCCTCGCCCGACCGGGCGTCGACCAGCCGACCGGCCTCGGGCGCCGCCACCACCTCCGGCGTGCCCCAGATGGCCGTCGCCACGACCGGTGTCCCGCAGGCCATCGCCTCCAGCAGCACGTTGGCCCAGCCCTCCCGCGAGCTGGCGAGCACCAGCGCGTCCGCGGCGCCGTAGAGATCCGGCAGCGCCTCGTGGTCGAGCCGGCCGAGCAGCCGCGCCCGGTCGCCCAGCCCGAGCCGCGCGATCCGGGCCTCCAGCGCCCCGCGCTCCGGCCCCTCGCCGGCGATGAGCAGCGTCGCCGTCGGATGATGGTCGGACAGGCGGGCCAAGGCATCGACCACGTGATCGTGGCCCTTACGCTCGATCAGATGGCCGACCGAGGCGATCAGCGGCCGATCGTCCATCACCCCGAACCGCGCCCGGGCCGCCCTGCGATCGGCCGGCGGCGTGAAGAGGTCGAGGTCGACCCCGTTCCGGAGCGTCGTCACCTTCTCCACCGGCGCGCCGAGCTCGACCCAGACGTCCGACAGCGCCTGGGCCACCCCCATCACGTGGGCCGCCCGGCCGATCGACCAGTCCAACCAGCGGCGCGGGATGCGGTGGGCCGGGATCAGGTTGAGGTCGGTGCCCCGCGCGGTGATCACGACGGGCAGGCCGAACTCCCGGCCCAGCAGACAGGCCGCCACCCCGTCGGGATAGGCATAATGCGCATCGATCAGATCGGGTCGGAACCCGCCCGCGATCAGACGCCGGACGGCGCCCCGGGTCGCCCGGTACATGAGCCACGGCGCCACCGACAGGGAGAGCTTGGGGATCAGCGGATAGCGCGGGTGGCCGATCTCGATGCCGTGCCGGCTCCCGACCCTCGGGGTCGCGGCAAAGCGCGCATAGGCGCCGAAGCGCGGATGGGTCGACGGGAACCAGGGCA
>CAYNRD010000478.1:0-2405 GCA_964399515.1 uncultured Mycobacteriaceae bacterium
GCGATCTGCGACCGGCCCATGATCTCGCAGATCGGCGCGTATTCGGCATTGGTCAGCCCAGCACCCAAATCGCTCTCGGGCAGGAACAGGTTCCACAACCCCTCGGCCTTCGCCTTGGCCTTCAGATCCTCGATGATCGGCGGGATCGCCCAGCGGTCGCCATTGGTCTCGGTGAAGTGGTGATACGCCGCCTCGGCCGCATAGACATGCTGATCGACAAAGGCCTGGACACGCGTGGCCAGGTCCCGGGCACGATCGGAAATCACGGCGGGTTCGGCATGGATATCGGGCATCGGGGTATCCTCTAGACGGTGACTGCCAGACGGTGACCGCGCGGTTGGGGGCGGGATTTTTTCAAACAAGTGTTTGAAACACTATCACGCTGTGAAAGGATCGGCCAGCGAAGGATGGCGAACGCGAAGGGGAGGGAGCGACCATGGCGGAGATGCGCGCATGGCAGTGTCGGGACTGGGCGTCGATCCAGGATTTGGCCTTGGTCACCGTGCCAATGCCGGAACCGGGCCCGGGCCAAGTGCGGGTGCGGGTGGCCGCGACCGGATGCAATTTCGCCGACACGCTGATCGTCCAGGGCAAATACCAGGAAAAGCCGCCCCTGCCGTTCACCCCGGGCATGGAGGTTTCGGGCACCATTGATGCCGTGGGCGTGGGGGTTGGCGACTTGGCGGTGGGCCAGGCGGTGATCGCCATGCCGTCCATCGGTGGCTTCGCCGAGCAGGTGCTGGCCGAGGCCCCGGCCTGCCTGCCGCTGCCCGACGGGCTGGACATGGCCCAGGCGGCGGGCTTTCCGATCACCTACGGCACCGCCCATATTGGCCTGTGGCACCGGGCGAACCTGCGGGCGGGTGAGCGGCTGCTGGTGCTGGGCGCGTCGGGCGGTGTCGGCATCGCCTCCGTGGAGATCGGCAAGGCGATGGGGGCCCATGTCATCGCCGCCGCCTCCACGGACCAGAAACTGGATCTGGCCCAACAGCACGGCGCCGATGAGCGGATCAACTACACCGACCAGGACCTGCGTGCGGCGCTGAAGGCGTCCGGCCCCGTGGACGTGGTCATGGACCCGGTCGGCGGGGCGGTGTTCGAACCCGCGGTCCGGTCCCTGAACTGGGAGGGGCGGTTGCTGACCATCGGCTACGCGGCGGGGCAGATTCCGTCGGTCGCCGCCAACATCCTGTTGGTCAAGAACGCCGCCGTCATGGGCTGCTACTGGGGCGCCTATCTGCGCAAGGCGCCCGAGGTGGTGGCCGAGAGCTTCCAGACCCTGCTGGGCTGGTGGCAAGCCGGCCGGCTGACCCCCCGGATTGGCGGCCGCTACCGGTTCGAGGACGCGCGGCAGGCCCTGCAGGACCTGGCCGACCGCAAGGCGGTGGGCAAGCTGGTCGTCGCCCGGGACGGGTGAGGGCAAATGCCGTCCGACACCACCCGGGACCGGCTGTTGGACGCGGCCGAGCGGCTGTTCGCCGCCCACGGCTATACCGGGGTCAGCTTGCGGCGGATCACGGTCGAGGCCGGGGTCAACGTGGCCGCGATCCATTACCATTTCGGCGCCAAGGATCGGCTGCTGACGGCCGTGTTCCTGCGCCGGGCGATCGGTCTGAACCGTGAGCGGCGGCGGCGGCATGCCCGGGCACGGCCCGACGCCGCCCCCCGGCCCGCCAGCCTGCGCGCGGTGCTGGCGGCCCTGGTCACCCCGCCGATCCGCTGGGCTCGGCAGGGGGCCGACGGCCACCGCATCTATATGCAGTTCATGGCCCGGGCCCGGTCGGACGCCCATCCGGAAATGCGCGCGCTGATCGATCGGGATGTGGGCCACCTGCAGCGCTTCCTGCCCGCCCTGGCCGAGGCGATGCCGGGCCTGTGCCATGCCGATCTGTGCTGGCGGCTGTTCCATGCCCTGGGCGTGATGCACTACACGATCGGGGAGTTGGACCGTTTGCCCCACATCTCCGCCGGCGCCTGCGCGATCGCGGACACCGATCAAGTCGTCGAGCGGGTCCTGGCCTTCGCCGAAGCCGGGTTTCGCGCCCCTGCGATCCCCCATCACCCAAACCACCCGGAGAGCGAGGAGCCCGCCCATGCCTGAGACCAACCGCCAAATCCTGCTGGCCGCCCGGCCGGTGGGCGATCCCAAGCCCAGCGATTTCCGTCTGGTCGAAACCCCGGTGCCGGAGCCGGGCGAGGGCCAGATCCTATGCCGGGCGCTGTGGCTTTCCCTGGACCCCTATATGCGCGGCCGCATGGATGACGCCAAATCCTACGCGCCGGCGGTGGACCTGGAGGCCGTGATGACCGGCGGCGTGGTTGCCCGGGTGGTCAAATCCAAGCACCCGAAATTCGTCGAGGGCGATTTTGGTCTACGGCATTCTGGGCTGGCAGGACTATGCGCT
>CAYNRD010000479.1:0-2404 GCA_964399515.1 uncultured Mycobacteriaceae bacterium
CCCGCGAGAATCTCCGCCGTCGCCGAGGCCCCGATCGTCTCCGGCCCCGCCCACAGGGTGCTGTCCAAGCCCCCTTCGGCGGCCAAGGCGGCGACCACCCGCCCCTGCCCCGCCGCCGCCAACAGCCGCAAGGCCCGATACAGATTGGACTTGCCCGAGCCGTTCGGCCCGGTGACCACAGTCAGCGGCGCCAGCGGCAACACCACATCGCGCAAGGACCGGTAGCCGGAGACGGCCAGGGTCAGCAGCATGGGCGATTACGCATCGCTGGCCGCCATGGGCGGCGGTGCCGGGTGGTTGACCAGGTCCGGATGCACGAGGCGTTCGAACACCGCGTCGTCCGGATGTGGGAACGCCGTCAAGCAATCCCACACCCGTCGCTTGTTCGCCTCCAGGTCCATGGGCTGCGGCTCCGTTGATCGCCATTGGCAGGGGCGCCCAGTTTTGCATAGTGACGATCGCGGTACGAGCGTGCCGGCGTCGTGCGTCGGGCATGGTGCGCTGGACGGCCAGCTTCGACGGGTCAACGGAACCGGGTCCAATGCCATGTTCGAGAAATGCCCGTGCGGGCTGGGTGCCAGCTATCTGACCTGTTGCGCGCCCCGCCACCAGGGCACCAAGCCGGCCGAGACCGCCGAGGCACTGATGCGGGCCCGGTACAGCGCCTACGCCAAGGGGGACCGGGCCTATCTGATCAAGACCTGGCATCCATCCACCCGCCCCCTGCACCTGCCGGCGTCGCCGTTCGAGCGTTGGGTGGGCCTGGTGGTGGAGGATGCGGCCGAAACCGGACCGGACGAAGCCACCGTCCGCTTCGTCGCCACCGCCGAGCATGGCGGCAAGCCCCAGGTGATCAAGGAGCTCAGCCGGTTCGTGCGGGAAAACGGCATCTGGTTCTACATCGACGGCACCTTGCGATAGGCCCAGCGCCCCTGGCCGTTGCCTGCGGGACCAGCCCTATTACTTAGCACTAAAATTATTCGCACTCAAAAAAAAATTGCATCGCGCCAAGCGCGGAGCCTTGATCCCAAGTTGCATGGTGATATGTTCGGTTCAGAACAATGAAAAAATTCCTTTCCTTCGAAACTAAGGGAGAAACGACCGCATTATGCTGTGCAAACGATGTCTGGCTATTGCGTTGAGCTTGGTTTCTGCCCTCGTCGCCTTGGACTCCGCCGAGGGCGCTGCCCAGGGGCGGGCGCTGGATCCCGCCGATTTCGACGGGTTGGTCGATGAGCGGTTGATCGCCGAGGTTCGTGACTGGCTGGAGCGGCCGGTCACCCTGATCTCGGTACGGGCCCAAAACACCCGGGCCGACACCGAGGGGGTCGATCAGGTCCGGATCGACGCCCTGGACCGGGAGTGGCGCGCCCAAACGGACCCGAACGCCACCGAGCGTGATTTGATCGCCTCCACGCTCAGCAGCCCGCTGTCATCCTATCTTTCACTAGTTCAGGCTCAGTCACTTGGACTGTATTCGGAAATATTCGTGACCGATAAGCACGGGTTGAATGTGGGTCAGAGCGCGATCACGTCGGACTACTGGCAGGGGGACGAGGACAAGTTTCAAAAGACCTTCCTGGTTGGCCCGGGCGCTGTGTTCGTCGATGCACCGGAGTACCACGAGGCCAGCGACACATGGCGCCAGCAGCTAAACCTAAGCGTCCCGGACCCCGACACGGGCCGCGCCATAGGCTCCGCGACCATCGAGATCAATCTGACCGAACTGCTGCGGCGGCAGCAATCGGCCGAAACCGACTGACGCCGCTGCGGCTTTTCCCTGGAGATCCCGTCCCGTGTTGCAACTGCATAACTTTTCCATCGGCGCCAAGCTGACCGGTGCCTTTGGCCTTTTGGTTGTGACCTTTTTGCTGCTGGTCACGATCAATGCGCTGCAATTCCAACGCATTGACGACGCCGTCGATACCCAAGTCGAGCAGTTGCGGACCGAAAGCCGGCTTGAAGACCTGATCCTGGCGGTGGAGACCGCGAAAAGCGCCGTCCGGGGCCTGCTGATCACCGGCGACCGGAGGGAGGTCGGCCATTTCGACGCCGCGATCGCGGATGCGCAGGACACGGCCGACACGCTTCGGAGGGCGCTCGCCGACATGCCGGATCAGACGGCGCAACTGGAAACGGCGTTGGCGCACATCGCCACATGGCGCACGGACTTCGCCGACCGCCAGATCCGCTTGATGCGGTCACCCGAGACCGTAAACGAAGCCCGGGCGATCGAGTTCGGCGGCCTGGCGGCGGCGCCGTTGCGCGCGGCCGAGGACACCTTGTTGGCCTTGCGAGAAACCCTGTCCGACCGCGCCGAACAGGCGTCCGCCGCCAAGGACCGGGCGGTCGCCGCCAGCAATCTGATCGGCCTGGGCTTCGGCGCCGGGGCCGCGGTCTTGGC
>CAYNRD010000480.1:0-2404 GCA_964399515.1 uncultured Mycobacteriaceae bacterium
GGGACTTGAACCCCCACGACAGGTGTCACTGGTACCTAAAACCAGCGCGTCTACCAATTCCGCCACGCCCGCAAAGGGGGAGCTCGCCCGGTCACCCGATCGGCCAGTGCTGAAGGGCGCGGCGTATACCACACCGAAGGCACGGCCGAACAGGGCAAAGTGCCGGGACCCGGCGGGTCCATGACCGCCTCGGCGGCCCCAGGCCGCGGTGGTAGGATGCGCGGGTTCGTCTTCACGATCCGCAGGATGGGAATTGATCATGACACCACCGCGCCCTTCCGATGTGACCCGCCGTGACGCGATCGGGTTCGCCGCCGGCGTGCCGCTGCTGGCCGCGACGCCAACCCTGACCCTGGCCGCGTCCTCGGAGCCCAGGCGACGCTGGCCGCCGGCCTTCTTCCGATTCATGCTGGGTGACGCCGAAGTAACCCTGCTTCTGGATGGCGCGTTCAGCCTTCCGGAGGCGGTCTTCGGGCGGTTCTACGACACCGCCGATCCCGCCGATTTGGCCGTGCTGCGCCAACGCCTGTTCCCCCAGCCCGATGGCCGGGTGAGCATGCCCGTGGGCGTTTACCTGGTGAACATGGGTCAGACCCTGGCCCTGATCGACGCCGGCGGTCCGGGGTTCCGGCCGACACTGGGCGGCATGCTTGACGCCTTGCGGGCGTCCGGCTACCGGCCTGAGGATGTCACGACCGTGTTGCTGACCCACCTGCACCCCGAACACGCGCTTGGGATCGCGGGCGATCAGCACGCGCCGTCGATCGTGTTTCCGAACGCCGAAATCGTGGTGAGCGGGACCGAGTATGATTTCTGGCTCGACGACGCCAACATCCCGCGGGTTCCCCAGGGCATGCCCTTCGTGGCGGGGGCGCGGGCGGCGGTCGCCCCCTATGGCGGCGATCGGCTGCGGCGCTTTCCGGGCGGACGGGAGGTCGAGGTGGTTCCGGGCATCACCGCGATCCCGGCCCACGGCCACACCGCCGGGCACACGACCTATCGGATCGTGTCCGGCGACGCCGTTATGCACGTCTGGGGCGATATCGTCCATCACCCCGCCATCCAGTTGGCGCGGCCCCAGTGGCGGGTCGGGATCGACCAGGATCCGGTCATGGGTGCCGACAGCCGCCTGGCGGAACTGGCACGGGTCGCGGATACCGACACGCTGGTCGGCGGCATCCACCTGCCCTGGCCCGGGGTGGGCCGCATCATCCGCCAGGGGGAGGGATATGCGTTCCTGGCCTATCCCTGGCACCTGTCGATCCTGTAAGGCGCGGTGCTATCCGGCCGTCAGGTCTGGGGTTCGGGCAGCGGGTCGAACATGGCCAGGAAGGTGGCCAGGGCCAAGGTCCGCTCGGTCTTCTGGGGGCCCGCAGTCTCGGCGCCGGTGGTGGTCAGGCTGAACCGGACATGGGGGATGCCGGACCGATCCTGCAGCACCGCCTGCACCTGGGCCACCTCCTCCACCCGGCCGGGCAAGGCGGTCGTGTTGCGCAGGCGGCCAAAGCGCGCACCCACCTTCGGCGGGCCGGCCGCTTTTCGGGATTTGCCAACGGTCAACATGGTCTGGCCCGGGCCTCCCGGTCTCGTTCGGCAGACAAGGCCATGGCCGACCGAAACCAATTCTTTCCAAAATCATGCAACGGTTACGTCATTTCGACCCTGGAGTCACTGAGTATTTGAATAGCGAGCGGTCCCAGCGCCCTCCAGCACCCTGATTTCACTGTGGCCTTGCGCACGGTTTGCGCAAGAAGACGATTTGATTACATGGGCGAAACAATTATTGGCAGCACAACAGCGCCGCTAACCCAACCCAGCGGTGATCGCCGCGCGCAGGCCGCCGATCAGCCGGTCGGGCGGCAGGGGCCAGGCCTCCGCCCCGGCGGCGGCGCCATGGGCGAACACCGCCGCCGCCGCGGCCTCGAACGGCGGCGCCCCCCGGGCCTGCAGGGCGGCGATCACTCCGGCCAGCACGTCCCCGCTGCCGGCCGAGGCCAGGCCGGGCGGCGCGTTGGCGTTGATCGCCGCCCGGCCGTCGGCGGCGGCGATCACCGTGTCCGCCCCTTTCAGGACGATGGTGGCACCGGTCATGGCGGCGGCTTGCCGGGCGCGGTGCAGTTTCGATCCGGCCAGGTCCGGGAACAGCCGGGCGAACTCCCCCTCATGGGGGGTCAGCACCCAGGTACTAGGCAGGCCGGCCGCACGCCCGGCCCGGGACAGCGCCGAAAGCCCATCGGCGTCAAGCACCACGGGAGCCCCCTGCCCCGCCAGCTGGCGCAAGACCGCGTCGATGTCCGGGCCGGTACCCGCACCCGGTCCGAATACCACCGCCCCCAGGTGCCGGTCCCGAAGCCGGGCCTCCAGGCCTGCTTTCCGGTCGACGATCACCAGACCGGGCTCCGCC
>CAYNRD010000481.1:0-2396 GCA_964399515.1 uncultured Mycobacteriaceae bacterium
GGCGAACAGATTCGCCACCACCACCAGAACCGGGACCGCGACGGCCATGCCCACCGCCACCACCAGCACCGCCCAGGCCCGCGACACGCCGAAGCCCAGCGCCGGTTGGGCGCACGCGCCGGGCGCCGGCACGGCGGGAGCCAAGGGGGACACGGGCGGGGAAACGGGACGCGCGACCAACGGGTTTGGGCCTCACCTCGGGGGCATGGGGCGGCACGGGCGCCGCACTCCTGCGGACATAGCCGATTGCAAATGGGACGCAAATGCAAATTCGCGCCGCGCCCGCGTGTTCACGTCCCTTTGACAGCCGCTTGCGCTTTGCGCAGTACTGGGTGTCAACCCGCCTGAACCGGCGCCCAACACCCATCACTCGCGTTTTCGCCATCCGTGTCCGATCCGCACCGTTCCTCCCGCTGGCTCCGTCAGGTTCTCCATCACGGCCGACCTGACCTTGGCCGCGCGGTGTCGGCGGGCACCGCCGCCGGTCTGCTGGGCGTAGCCCAGGCCCTTTTGCTGGCCCTGGTGCTGGCCGCCCTGATCACCGGTGAGGCGGCTGGGCTCGACCAGGCTGGCGTGATGCTGGCGGTGGCCGGTTTGGTGCTGGTGTTCGCGGCCCGCGCGGGCTTGGGCTGGCTGCAGGACCGCTGGGCGCTGCGCGCGTCCCAAACCATCCAAACCGCGCTGCGCAGGCGGGCGCTCGACCATGTCATCGCCTTGGGCCCGGTGCCCTTGGCCGGCCGTCCGGCCGGTGCCATCGCGACGGTCCTGGTCGATCAGATCGACGCCCTGGACGGGTATTTCGCCCGCTATGCCCCGCAGATGCGGGTGATGCGCCTGGTCGTGCCCGCCCTGGTCGGCGCCGCCCTGGTGGCCGACTGGCGGGTGGGCCTGGGGTTCTTGGCGGCGGTGATCCTGGTGCCGCTGGCCATGGCCGGGGTCGGCGCCGGCACCAAGGCGGCCAGCGAACGCCAGTTCCACAGCCTGGCGCTGATGGGCGGGTACTTCCTGGACCGGCTCAATGGCTTGGCGTCCTTGCGGCTGTTCGGCCAGGCCCGCGCCGAACAGGACCGCATCGCCGCCGTGGCCGACCGGTTTCGCCGGCGGACCATGGCGGTGCTGCGCCTGGCCTTCTTGTCCTCGACCGCGCTTGAGCTTTTCGCGGTGGTGACCATCGCGGGCACCACGACCTATGTGGTCGCGGCCGGCATCGGCACGCCCGGGGGATTGACCGCGACCACGGCGCTGTTCCTGGTCCTGATGGCGCCGGAACTGTTCCAGCCCCTGCGCCAGTTCACGGCCCATTACCACGACCAGAAGACCGCCCTTGGCGCCGCCGAGGCGATCTTGGACCTGCTGGAGACCCCGGCCGCGCCGGCCCCGGCCGCCCCAATGCCGGTCTCCCCGGGCGCCCAGCGCCGGTCGCCGCCCGCGATCCTGTTCGACGGGCTGCGGGTCGCCTATCAGGACGACCGGGGCGATGTGCTGCGCGGCCTCAGCCTGCGGATCGAGCCCGGCCAGCGGGTGGCCCTGACCGGGCCCAGCGGTGCCGGCAAGAGCACGGTGCTGGCCGCCGTTCTGGGCCTGGTGCCGGCACGGGCCGGCACGGTGCGGTTCGAAACCGCCGATGGAGCCCAGCCGGGGCCCGGCTTTGCCTGGATCGGCCAGCGGCCGGTGTTGTTCCGGGGCAGCGTGGCCGACAACATCCGCCTGGCCCGGCCCGGAGCCGATGCCCGGTCCGTGCACCTGGCCGCCGAGCGCGCCGGCGTGATGGACTTCGCCGCCGCCCTGCCCCACGGCCTGGACACGCCGATCGGCGACGGCGGCTTCGGCCTGTCCGGGGGCGAGGCCCAGCGCGTGGCCCTGGCCCGGGCCTTCCTGTCCGACGCCCCGGTGCTGATCATGGATGAGCCGACCGCGCATTTGGACGGCGCCACCGAAGACCGCCTGTTGGCGGCGTTCGACGGCCTGGCCACCGGGCGCACCACCCTGGTCGCGACCCACAACCCCCGGGTCGCTGGCCGCTGCGACCGGATCCTGGCCCTGGATGGCGGCCTGGTGGCCGGGGACCGCCGCCCCGATGCCGCCCACCAGGCGGCGGAGTGACCGCCGCGATGGCCGCGATCTGGCAGGTGCTGGCCCGCATGCGGCCGTTCTATGGCTGGCTCGCCCTGGGCCTGGCGGCCAGCCTGCTGGCGGTGCTGGCGCAGTTGGCGTTGTTCGGGCTGATTGGCTGGATGGTCGGCCTGACCGCCGGTGCCGCCGTGATCGGGCTGGGCGTCGCCTGGGCGTTGCGCGGCATCGGCGCGGCCCGGGTCGGCCTGCGCTACGCCGAACGGCTGACCACCCATGAGGCGACCTTCCGGGCCCTGGCGGCCCTGCGCCTGTGGGTGTTCGAG
>CAYNRD010000482.1:0-2393 GCA_964399515.1 uncultured Mycobacteriaceae bacterium
GGCAAGACCTCGACCGTGCAATTCGTCCGCCAGATCTGGCAGCGGCTGGGCCGCCGGGCGGCCAGCCTGGGCACCTTGGGCGTGATCACGGCGGACGGGGCGTTGGCCGGATCCCTGACCACGCCGGACCCGGCCAGCCTGCACCAGACCTTGGCCGGCCTGGCCCGGGACGGGGTCACCCACGCCGCCCTGGAAGCGTCCAGCCACGGCCTGGACCAGTACAGGCTGGACGGCGTGCGGGTGGCGGTGGCCGGCTTCACCAACCTCAGCCGGGACCATCTGGACTACCACCCGGATATGGAGGCGTATTTCCTGGCCAAGGCGCGGCTGTTCACGGAACTGCTCAGCCCCGGCGGCACGGCGGTGATCAATGCCGATGACGCCTACGGCCAACGCCTGATCCGCCTGGTGCGCGCGGCAGGCCGCCAGGTGATGACATACGGCTATGATGGGGAGGATCTGCGCATCGCCGCCGTCCGCCCCTACCGCCATGGCATCGCCGCCCGCATCGGAGTCGCCGGGCAGGAGACCGAGCATGTGCTGCCGGTGCTGGGCACGTTCCAGCTGTCCAACGCCTTGTGTGCCCTGGGCCTGGTCCTGGGGGAGATCGGCTACAAGACCGGGCCCGCGGTGGACATGGCGGTCACCGCCCTGGGTGCCGTCGGGGCCGTGCGCGGCCGGTTGGAGACCGTGACGGCCACCGCCGGCGGCGCGCCGATCCTGGTCGATTACGCCCACACCCCGGACGCCCTGGAAACGGTGCTGGTCGCCGTCCGCCCCCATGTGGCCGGCAAGCTGGTCTGCGTGTTCGGTTGCGGCGGCGACCGGGACCCGGGCAAACGCCCCGACATGGGCCGGATCGCCGCCCGGCTGGCCGACATCGTCATCGTCACCGACGACAATCCCCGCACCGAGGACCCGGCCGAAATCCGGCGCCAGATCCTGGCCGCCTGCCCGAACGCCATCGAAATCGGCGACCGTGCCCAGGCGATCGGCCATGCCGTCGGCCTGCTGGACGGGGACGACGTGCTGGTGATCGCCGGCAAGGGCCACGAAAGCGGCCAGATCATCGGGGACCGGGTGCTGCCGTTCGATGACGCCACGGTGGCGCGGGACGCCGCCACCCCCCGGCACGGCCAAGGGAGGACGCCATGACCGAACCGCTTTGGCAGGCCCAGGACATCGCCGCCGCCACCGACGGCGTCGCCCAGGGGGCTTGGGCCGCCACCGGGGTGGAGATCGACAGCCGCCGGGTCCGGCCCGGCGACCTGTTCATCGCCTTGGAGGGCGAGCGGGTCGATGGCCATGACTTCGCCGCCGCCGCGCTGAAGGCCGGGGCCGCGGGATGCCTTCTCGACCGGCCGGTGTCCGGGCTCGACCCCTCGGCACCGGTGGTGGTGGTCGAGGACACCTTCGCCGCGCTGTGGGACCTGGCGGCCTATGCCCGCTTGCGCGCGCGGGCCCAGGTGGTCGGCATCACCGGCTCGGTCGGCAAGACCGGCACCAAGGAGGCGCTGGGTCTTGCCCTGGGCGCCCAGGGCAAGACCCATGTCACCGCCGGCAACTACAACAATCACATCGGCCTGCCGCTGACCCTGGCCCGCATGCCCAAGCAGACCGAGTTCGCGGTGCTGGAAATGGGCATGAACCATGCGGGCGAAATCGCGCCCCTGTCCCAGTTGGGCAAGCCGGACGTGGCCGTGATCACCACCGTCGAGCCCGTGCATCTGGAGAATTTCGACAATGTCGAGGGCATCGCCGACGCCAAGGCCGAGATCTTCGCCGGCGTGCCCCCCACCGGTGCCGCGATCCTGAACCGGGACAACCCCCATTACGCCCGCCTGGTCGCCCATGCCCGCACCCAGGGCATCGGCCGGATCTGGAGCTTCGGCGACCATGACGGGGCCGACTGCCGGCTGCTGGAGTGCTCCCTGCATCAGACCGCCAGCGCGGTCACCGCCCAGGTCCGGGATCTGACCCTGCAATACAGCCTGGCGGCGCCTGGCCGGCATTGGGTCCAGAACAGCCTGGCGGTGCTGCTGGCGGTCAAGGCCCTGGGCGCGGACGTGTCCGTCGCCGCCCGGGCCATGGCGCGCATCCAGCCCATGAAGGGTCGGGGCCGGCGCGGGCTGATCCACCTGGCCTCGGGCGGGGCCGTCACCCTGATCGATGAAAGCTACAATGCCAGCCCGGTCTCCGTCGCGGCCGCGTTGGGCGTGCTGCGCGGCACCGATGTGGGCGATGCCGGCCGCCGGATCGCGGTGCTGGGCGACATGCTGGAACTGGGGCCGGAAGCGCCTTCGCTGCATGCCGGCCTGGCGGACGCGATCCTGGCCAACGACATCGACCGGGTCCATTGCTGCGGGCCGCTGATGAAGGCCCTGTACGATGCC
>CAYNRD010000483.1:0-2381 GCA_964399515.1 uncultured Mycobacteriaceae bacterium
GGTCAGATGGGTGGCCAGCCCTTTCAGGATCTTGGCCCGGTCATGGAAGCTGAGCGCGCGCAAGGCCGGCCCGCCTTGGGTTTTGGCAAAGTCCACCATGGCGGCCATGTCCAGGTTGGCGCCGCCGGCGCGGGCGATCGCCTCCCCGGTGATGGCGCTGGCGATGGGCCGCGCGCCCGGCCCCGGCGCCAGCCAGCGGCCGGCCACATAGCTGTGGACGTCGATCATGGTCATGGGGATCCTCCGGGGCGGTTCTTGCGTCTGCTCCGATAATCCATCCGACCGGTCGGTTAATCAACCATGGTGTCGGCCGCCCGCTACACCACCTCGACGGTCAGTTGCGCGCCGTCGGCGGCGGTGACCCGGACCCGGGTGCCGGCGGGCAGGTCGCGGCCGGCGACCACCCAGATGGTGCCGTCGATGGTGACCGTGCCCCGGCCAGTGACGATGGGTTTTTCCAACACCGCTTCCCGCCCGACCAGGGCCAGGCCGCGGTTGTTCAGATCGGTATGGTCCTGGGGGGTGTTCTTGAAATGCCGGCGCAGCAGCAGGAACCACAGCCCCAACAGCAGGACCATCAGCACCCCGGCCGTGCCGATGCCGGTCGAAAGGCTGAACCCGAACAGCCAGCCCAGCGCCGCCGTGATCAGCAGCGCCAGGCCGATCCACAACAGCACAAAGCCGCTGATCGCCGCCTCGGCCGCCACCAGCAACGCCCCCAGGATCAGAAAGACCGTCGGCCAGGTCATAGCGGCCCGGCTCCGGTTACGACCGGCGCCAGGGCGATGGCGCCTCGCCCTCGCCGCCGTCGGGGACGGCCCCCCGGATCAGCTCCAGGGTGGCGGCGACCGCCGACAGTTCGGTCGGCAGCACCAGGGTCTTGGTGTTCGGGCTCTTGGCCAGGCCGGCCACGGCCTCGATCTGGCCCTGGCCCAGCAAGTAGCTCAGCGCGCGCACATCCCCCGACGCGATCGCGCCGGAGACCATGGTCATCGCCTCGGCCTCGGCCTTGGCGGTGACCAGCCGCGCCTGGGCCTCGCCCTCGGCCTCCAGGATCGCGGCCTGCTTGGTGCCTTCGGCCTTCTTGATCTCGGCCTCCCGCTGGCCCTCGGCCTGCAGGATCAGGGCCCGCCGTTCCCGCTCGGCGCGCAGCTGCAGGCTCATCGCCTCGATCACGTCGGGCGGCGGCGACAGATCCGCGACCTCGACCCGGCGCACCTGCACGCCCCAGCTGACCGCGGTGCGCGCCACCTCCTCGGACACGGCGGCGTTGATCCGCTCCCGCTGGGACAGCGCGTCGTCCACGGACATGGAGCCGGCGACGGCGCGCAGATTGGTCATCGCCAGGGTCTGCAGGGCCAGGGGCAAATTCTCGATCTCATAGGTGGCCTTGACCGGGTCCATGACCACGGAGAACACCGCGCCATCAATGGCGATCGCGGCGTTGTCGGCGCTGATCACCTGCTGCTTGGGGATGTCCAAGACCCGCTCGCGCATGTCCACCTTCGCCGCCACCCGATCGACGAACGGGATGATCAGGTTCAGGCCCGGGCGCATGGTTTTGCTGTAGCGGCCCAGCCGCTCGACCACGAAATGGAACCCTTGGGGCACCAGCCGCACGCCGGCGAACACCAGCACCAGCACCGGGACCACCAGGATCACCAGGGGGGAGATCGATTGCAGCAGGTCCATGGCGTGGGGCTCTCCGAAACGAACGCGGCGGCCGGAGATATAGCCCGGCCGCCGCCCGCTCGGAAGCGCTGGTTTTGGCGGGCGGCGCCGGCCGCCCCCGGCCGGTCAGCCCCCGGCCGGTCAGCCCTTGCAGCGACAGCCCGGATGGCCGCAGCCCGCACCCGCACCGGCATGGCCGTTGGCGCAAATTTCGCTGCAGTAGTTCTGGTCGTCCTTCTTGACCGCGTCGGCGATGGCGACCACGCACACGCAATCGGGGCAGGCGCATTTCTGGGTGGTGACGTCAACCATGGTTCTCTCCTTCAATCCTCGGTGTCGGTGTCGGCATGGTGGAACAGATGCCGGGACATGATCTGGAGCACGTCCCGAACGCAGGCGTCCTGGAGCGTGTAATGGATCTGCTTGCCGCGCCGCTCCGCCTTGACCATCCGCGCTGCCTTCAGAAGGCGCAGATGGTGGCTGACCAAGGATGGCGACAGGGCGAGCGCCTGGGCGACCGCCCCGGCACTGATCTCCCCCTTCGCGCAGACCATCACGATGCCAAGCCGGGTCGGATCCGCCAGCAGCCCGAAAATCTCCGCCATCTGGGCGGTCTGATCCGATTCCAGATCGACATCGCTCATGACTAAACACTTAAATGATTGTTGAAATGTGCGTCAAGCTGAAACCGCGGCGGCCGGCATGGCGCC
>CAYNRD010000484.1:0-2377 GCA_964399515.1 uncultured Mycobacteriaceae bacterium
CACTTGTTCTTTGGCGCCCGCCGGCCGGAGGAGCTGCCCTATTTCGGCCCGATGAAGAAGGTGCCGGCCAACCTGTTGTCCCAGGATCTGTGTTATTCCCGGGTGCCCGGCCAGCCCAAGGAATATGTCCAGGACCGGATGCGCAACCGTGCCGACCGGTTGGCCCCCCTGCTGCGGCGGGAGACCACCTATATCTATGTCTGCGGGCTGCGCGGCATGGAGACGGGCGTGGACGAAGCCCTGGCCGAT
Organism: uncultured Mycobacteriaceae bacterium; assembly: GCA_964399515.1. Lineage (GTDB taxonomy): Bacteria > Pseudomonadota > Alphaproteobacteria > DSM-16000 > Inquilinaceae > CAYNRD01. The sequence continues at coordinate 250 of CAYNRD010000484.1, forward strand.
ATCTGCCGAGCCGAAGGGTTGGATTGGCCCGAGATCAAAGCCCAGCTGCGTCAATCGGGTCGGTATCACGTGGAAACCTACTGATGGCGGGCATGCGCCTGCAAGAGCAGGTCAGCGAGCCCAACCACCGCTTCGACGGGCCCGCGGGACTGTTCACCCATCGGATCGGGGTCAGCTGGGCCGAATGCGACCCGGCCCAGATCGCCTATACGGGCTCGATCCCCAATTACGCGCTGCGGGCGGTGGAGGCGCTGTGTTATCGGGTGATCGGTGCCGGGTTCTTTGAACTGAACGTCGATCACGGCATCGGCACCCCGTTCGTCCATCTGGCGGTCGATTTCAAGGCACCGGTCACGCCCCGCCACCCCCTGGAGGTGGGCGTGGCGATCACCCGGCTGGGCCGGGCGTCGCTGACCTTCCGCGCCGACGGGCGGCAGGCGGGGGGCTTGTGTTTCACTGGCACGCTGACCAGTGCCTATGTGGCGGCGGCGCGGATGAAGACCATTCCGATCCCGGCTGGCATCCGCGCCAATCTGGCCACCTATGCCGAAGGCCAGGGTGAGCCGTTCGAAAACGCCGCTTGAGGGGTGCGATGACCGCCGACGCCGTTGACCGGACCGAACCGCTGGACTTTTCCGACGGGCATGACGCCTATCTGGCCCAGCTTGGCGCGCGGGTGAAGCGCCTGCGCGCCCAAAGGGGCCTGTCCCGAAAACTGCTGGCCGAACGGGCGCAGATCTCGCCCCGCTATATCGCCCAGCTGGAATCCGGCCGCGCCAACATCTCCATCGTGCTGATGCGCCAGCTGTGCCAGGCCATGGGGGTGGGCTTGGCCCGGCTGCTGGACGACGGGGACGGGGCCGGCGATGACTGGCTGGAGCGGATGACCCGGCGCCTGTCGGCGCTGCCCGCCGACCAGCGGCCGCGGGTGGAGCGCGCGCTGGACGCGGTCGGCGGATTGGCCTGGGACGGCGCGGGCAAGGCCGGTCGGATCGCCCTGGTCGGGTTGCGCGGTGCCGGCAAGTCGACCCTTGGCGCGCTGCTGGCCCGGGACCTGGACTGCCCGTTCGTGGAAATGGCCGACCGGATTCAAGCCCATACCGGGCTGACCATCGGTGAGGTGTTCGAACTCTACGGCACGTCTGGCTACCGGCGGCTGGAGCGGGACTGCCTGGACCAGGTGATCGCCGGCCATGACCGGGTGGTGATGGCGGTGGGCGGCGGCATCGTGTCCGAACCCGCCACCTATGACCGGCTGAAATCGGCGTTCCGCACCGTCTGGCTGAAAGCGGCACCCGAGGAGCACATGCAAAGGGTGCTGCGCCAGGGCGACCAACGGCCGATGGCCGGCGACCGGGCGGCGATGGATGAGCTGCGCACCATCCTGGCCAGCCGGGAGGCGCTGTACGCCCAGGCCGAACACAGCCTGGACACCACCGGCCAGACGGTCGAGGCCTGCCTGGAGCGCTTGCGCGCCGCCCTCAAGTAACCGGGTTTGGACCTTGGGAAAGGGCTGGGGTGGCTGGGGCGGCTGGATTCGAACCAGCGCATGGCGGTACCAAAAACCGCTGCCTTACCGCTTGGCTACGCCCCATCAGCCCGGAGGGGGTGCCGTCCCGCACCCGATCCGTCTCGATCGGGCGCAAATGGCGGCCCCATCCATCGAGAAGGCGGGACCATAGTGCCCCGCCCCAACGAAGGCAAGGCCCGTTTCAAGGACCCCTTCAAGGGGGGGTGACCGCCGCTTTCGACCCCGTCACGGGCGGGCGAGCGCGGCGGATGACCGGCACGCGGGGGTGGGCTGTCATCACTGCCGCAGTGACGACGCGATCGGTGTGATAAACACTCAAAGGATTGCGATTCGTTCGATGGTGCCTGATGCCCAGTGACCCGTCCTCGTCCGATGCGTCCGCGCCGGCCCAGCCCCGGCCGGACACCAAGAAACCGTCCCAAGGGGCGGCCCGCCCGCGCGGCGCCCAAAAGGTGATCACCGCCGCCGATTTCATGGCCGAGCTGCAGCGCATGTCGGCCCGGCTGGATGAAATGGACGTCAAGATCGACCGGATGATCGCCGCCCATCGCCGGGCCGAAGAGGTGGCCAAGGCCACGGGCGCCCGCCCAGCGCCTG
>CAYNRD010000485.1:0-2377 GCA_964399515.1 uncultured Mycobacteriaceae bacterium
CGACAGGTCGGACCGTTCAAAGCCGAAAAACACCCGATCGCCGACCACCTCCTCCAAGATGGCTTGGGTGGGGGCGGGCACGGGCCCGGCGGGTGCCGGCGCCGGCGCAGGAGCGGGTGCCGGTGCTGGTGCCGCTTCCTGACCCGAGGCGGCGGTTACCGCCGCCGTTTCGTCGGACGCGGTGCCGCAGGCGGCCAAGATCAGGCCGGCCATGGCGAGAACGGAGAGAGACTGAAAACGCATCCTTAACCCCATTGACACCGTCCCGCGGCCATGCGGCGGGACATTGAAGTGATCCTTGTTCAGCGCGGCGGCCGTGCCGGCCCGGCCGACCGGACATCTCCCGACCAACGCCCGGGACCGGGCGGTTGTTCCCGGAGATTCGATCCGGCACGCGCTTTCCACAGCGCCGGTACTGTGCATGGTTGCGCTGCGACGTCAAGGAATCAGCGGCGACCAGGCCGGGTCCGACCCGTCAATTGGCGTCGGCACCTCCCACTCATGGGTGCCGGTCAGATCCACGGCGCGAATCCGCACCCGGTTGGCCTGCGCCCCCCGATTTTCGGTGAAATACATCAACACCCGGCCGTTCGGCGCCCAGGTCGGCCCTTCCACATGGAAGTCCTCCCGCAGGATCCGCTCGCCACTGCCATCGGGGCGCATGACCCCGACCCGAAACTGGCCCCGGAAGATGTTGGTGAACGCGATCAGATCGCCGCGCGGCGACCAGACCGGCGTGCCGTAGCGCCCATCGCCGAAGCTGATCCGGCGGGCGTCGCTGCCATCGGCGTTCATGATGTACAGTTGCTGGCTGCCGCCCCGGTCCGATTCAAACACCACCTGGCCGCTGTCCGGGGAGAAGGACGGGCCGGTATCGATCCCGGGGTCGCTGGTCAGGCGCCGCCGTTCCCGGGTGCGCAGGTCCATGGTGTAGATGTCCGAATTGCCGTTCTGGGCCCAGCTGAAGATCACCTGATTGCCGTCCGGTGAAAAGCGGGGGGCGAAGGTCATGCCGGGGAAATCGCCCAGCACCTCCTGCCGGCCGGTGTCGATGTTGAACAGATAGACCCGCGGCTTGTTGTCGAAGAACGCCAGATAGGTGATCTCCTGCTGGCTGGGCGAAAAGCGCGGTGTCAGCACCAGGGTCTGGCCATCGGTCAGGTATTTGTGGTTGGCGCCGTCCTGATCCATGATCGCCAACCGCTTGACCCGGGAGGTGCTGGGCCCCTCCTCGGCCACATAGACGATGCGGGTGTCGAAATAGCCGTCCTCGCCGGTCAGCCGGCTGTAGATGGCGTCGGACACGATGTGGGCGATGCGCCGCCAATTGTCCGGCTCGGAGAAATAGGCCAGGCCGGTCATCTGGGATTCGCCCAACACGTCCCACAGGCGGAATTCAACCCGCAGCCGGCCATCCTCGGCCAGGCGCACGGCGCCGGAGACCAGGGCCTGGGCCTCGATGATCCGCCAATCGCCGAAGCGCGGGCCGGTCTGCAGGGATTCGGGCGTCTGGATATGGGCCCTGGGATCCAGCGGCCGGAACAGGCCGGACCGCTCCAGATTGGCCCGGATCACCTCGGCGATGTTGGCGGCATGGTCCTGGCTGACCGCGTCGCCGGGGTGGAAATCGCTGATCGCGATCGGCAGCGGCTCGACCACGCCTTGGGTGATGTCGACCCGCACTTGGGCAGTCGCGGCACCGGCCCACACCGCCGCGAGCACGGCGGCGGCAAGGGCGGCCGCCAGACGGCCGGGGAGAAAGCGCGAACGCTGTGTCATCGATTGGATCATCGGCAGGGGTTCTCGTCGATAACGGGCGACTCTGGACAGGCTCCGACCTTACCGCAGCAAATCGCGCGGGTCGAAAACCAGCAGCATGAATCGCCATTCATTGAAGCGATTTGGAGGCAGGTCGATGGCCTGGCAACGGGGATCGCGGGTTTGCAGCTGGCACAGGCACCGTGGATTGGTCGCCGCGCGCAAGGCGTCATCGGCGGCGGCGCGGTGAGCGGGGTCCCGGTTGTACCGGCCAGGATTGGCCAGGGTTGCGGACACCACCTGGCCGGCCTGGGTCAGTTCCACCTGCACCTCGACCACCAGCTCCTCGGCGTTGCGGCGCCCGGGATCCGGGTTCCAGCACTGCCGAATGATGCCGCGCACCTGATTGGCGTCGGACGCGGGCAGCCGGCGCCAGGTGCGCGCCTGGGGAGCGGCGGCCGTGGACGGCGGCGGTGCCGGGCTTTGCTCGGCCAGGTTGGACAGCAGGTCGGCGAAGCTCCGCTCCCGTTCGGTTTCCGGTTCGGGCTCGGGTTCGGGCTCGGGTTCGGGTGCGGTCTGGGGCGGCGGCTGGGGCCGGCGCGGCGGCAGCGGCACGTCC
>CAYNRD010000486.1:0-2376 GCA_964399515.1 uncultured Mycobacteriaceae bacterium
CATGGCGGCAACGATCTTCCATTGGGGCCTGCACCCTTGGGCGATCTACGCCGTGGTCGCTTTGGCCCTTGCCCTGTTCGCCTATAACAAGGGGTTGCCGCTGACCATTCGGTCGGCCTTCTACCCGATCTTCGGGGAGCGGATCTGGGGCTGGCCTGGGCACATCATCGACATCCTGGCGGTGTTCGCGACCCTGTTCGGCCTGGCCACATCCCTGGGCTTCGGGGCGGAACAAGCCAATGCCGGCCTGCAATTCCTGTTCGGCATTCCGGAAGGCGATGTGTCCAAGGTGTTCCTGATCATCGGCATCACCGCCATCGCGCTGGTGTCGGTGCTGGCGGGCCTGGACGCGGGCGTCAAGCGCTTGAGCGAGATCAACATGGCGCTGGCCGCCCTGTTGCTGCTGTTCGTGATCGTGGTCGGCCCGACGGTGGCGATCCTGACCGGGTTCTTCACCAATCTGGGCGGCTACGTGACCAGCCTGCCGGCCCTGTCCAACCCGTTCGGGCGGGAGGACACCAATTTCAGCCAGGGCTGGACCGCGTTCTACTGGGCCTGGTGGATTTCCTGGTCACCGTTCGTGGGCATGTTCATCGCCCGGGTCAGCCGTGGCCGGACCGTGCGGGAATTCATGATCTGCGTGCTGTTGATCCCGTCGACGGTGTCGGTGCTGTGGATGACCGCCTTCGGCGGCACGGCCATCGACCAAATCGTCAACCAGGGGGTGACCGCCGTCCAGGATGCCGGCCTGCCGCTGAAGCTGTTCGAAATGCTGGCGGTCCTGCCCTTGGCCGAGATCACCTCGCTGGTCGCCATCGTGCTGGTGATCGTGTTCTTCGTGACCTCGTCGGACTCGGGATCCTTGGTGATCGATACCATCACCGCCGGCGGCAAGATCGACGCTCCGGTCACCCAGCGGGTGTTCTGGTGCATCTTCGAGGGGTTGGTGGCGATCGCCCTGCTGCTTGGCGGCGGTTTGGCCGCCCTGCAGGCCATGGCGGTGTCCACCGGCTTCCCGTTCGCGATCGTGCTGCTGCTGGCCTGCTACGCGATCTTCAAGGGCCTGGCGTCGGAGCCGCGCCGCTGACGTCGTCGGGGGCGATCGCCACCGCCTTGACGATTGCGTGACAGGGTGTGCCCGGGGCCAGGCCCAGGGCCTTGCCCGAGCGTTGGGTGACCCGGGCCAGGCTCGGCCCGGCCCGGGTCGCCACGGTCACCAAGGCGCCGGGGCCGCCGCCCGGGCGGACATGCTGGACCGTGCCGGCGAGGATGTTCAGCGCCGACAGCGGACCCGGCGCGTCGCGGGACAGGATTACCTCCTGCGCTGGGATCCGGACCCGCAGCCGACGGCCGACGGCGTGGGACGCCCGCGGCACCAGCAGGCGCGCGCCGCCGGCATCCAGTTCGGTCAGCCCGTCCGGATGGTGGGCCACCACCACCGCGCCCAAAACCGCCCCCGCGGCGCGCACGCCGGTGGGGGTGACCATGGGGTCGGCCAGCACAGCGCTTGCGGGGCCCTGGCGGGCGACCCGGCCCGCTTCCAGCACCACCACGGTGGTCGCCAGCCGCGCCACCTCGGCCGCGGCGTGGCTGACATACAGGATCGGCACCGACACCGTGTCCCGCAGCCGCTCGAAATAGGGCAGGATCTCCGCCTTGCGCGCTTCGTCTAGGGCCGCCAGCGGCTCATCGGCCAGGATCAGCTCCGGGCCGGCCAGCAAGGCGCGGCCAATGGCCACCCGCTGCTTCTCCCCGCCCGACAGGCCGTGGGGGCGCCGGTCCAGCAGATCGGCCAGTCCCAGCAGGCCGATCACCCGCTCAGGCTCGTCCCGGGCCGCCGACCGGGGCGCGAACCAGCGTCCATAGGCCAGGTTCTGGCGCACGGTCAGGTGCGGGAACAAGCGCCCCTCCTGGAAGATGTAGCCCAGCCGGCGCCGGTGTGGCGGCAGGCGCACCCCCTGGACCGTGTCCAGCAACAGCCGGTCGCCGATGGCGATGCGGCCGCGCTCGGGCATCAGCAATCCGGCCACGGCGTTGACCACGCTGGTCTTGCCGGAGCCCGAGCGGCCGAACAGCACCGTCACCCCCCGGGGGGCCTCGAACGCCACATCCAGGGTGAAATCGCCGAACCGGTGGGCAAGGGCGATCGACACGGTCATGGCGCGCCGACCCGGCGTGAAAGCCGGCGCGCCAGCACCTCGCTCAGCACCAGGGCCGCCATGGACACCAGCACGGAAATCACCACCAGCCGCAGCGCCGAAGCCTCCCCGCCGGGCACCTGCAAGAAGGCGTAGATGGCCGTGGGCAAGGGCTGGGTCTGGCCGGGGATGTTGGAGACGAAGGTGATGGTGGCGCCGAACTCCCCCATCGCCTTGG
>CAYNRD010000487.1:0-2362 GCA_964399515.1 uncultured Mycobacteriaceae bacterium
GTTCCGCGCGCTTGGCTTGGGCCCGGACGGGCTGACAGCATCCGAAACCGAGGATCTGGACGGCATCGGCGACCGCATCTCCGCCTGCGAACGGCGGGCCGTCGATGCCGAGCGGGATGCCATGGACCGATTCGCGGCCCGGTTCCTGTGGCGGCGCATCGGCCAGGTGATGTCGGGCCGGATCACCGGGGTCACGCGCTTCGGCCTGTTCGTCCGCCTGGATGAAAGCGGTGCCGATGGCCTGGTGCCCGTCTCCACCCTGCCCGACGACCGCTACGACTATCTGGAGCCGGTCCAGGCCCTGGCCGGCCAGCGCTGGGGCCGGGTGTACCGGTTGGGCGCGCGCCTGCGGGTGCGCATCCGTGAGGCGGACCCGATCTCCGGCTCGGCCACCTTGGCGCTGTTGGACGAGGATGACGGCGGGCCGAACAGCCAGACCGGCCCGGAGTTGAGTGCGGCGGAGCTGAAAAAAGCCCGCGCGGCGGCGGGATCGGACCGGCCCCGGGGCCGCGGCGGAAGCCCCGGCGGCCCGCGCCGGCGCCGGCGGCCGCGGTGACCGGATCGGCGACGCACACCCGCCCCCATCCATTTGGACACGGCCCGCGCCCTGAAATGGTGACGCTGGTCCTTGCCAAGCCCGCATCGGTCGGTGTCTGATATGCCGTGATTGCATTGGTGAAGGGATATCGGGATGAGTGGTGCGGGTGTGTCCGGCCGAAAGGCGACGTGGTCGGGATTGGCGCTGGTGGTCTTGCTGGCCACGGGGTGCGTGACCACGGTCCCCAACAGCCCGGGCGCCCAGGCAGCCGAAGCCACGCCCGCGGCGATCGCGGAACTCGACCGGCAGATCTTCCAGGAAGCCCTTTACTACATTGAGGATTTCTACCTGGACCGGCCGGATTTGGACCATCTGGGCCTGGCCGGCCTGCGCGCGATCGGCGGCCTGGTGCCGGGCACGACCGTGGCGGTGCGCGGCGATGAGCTGATCCTGGGCGATGGCGCGCCCCTGGCCATCCCGGTCGGCGCCAATTCCCGGGAATGGGGCCGATTCGTCCATGACGCCACCTCGGTGCTGGGTCGGCGCTCGGATCTGGGACAATCCCAGGATGTCGAGGCGATCTATGAGGCGTTCCTGGATGGGGTGACCGGGGAGCTGGACCGGTTCTCCCGCTATTTGAACCCCGAGGAAGCCCAGGACGCCCGCGCCCAGCGTGAGGGGTACAGCGGCATCGGCATCCTGCTGACCCAGGATGAGGAGACGGGCGCCTTAATCGTCCGGGATGTGTTGCGCGGCGGCCCGTCGGAAGAGGCGGGCGTCGCGCCGGGCGAGGAGATCATCCGGGTCGATGGCATCAGCGTGGTCGGCGAGGAGTTGCCGGCGGTGACCCGCCGCATCCGCGGCCGGACCGGCACCGACGTGACCATCGGCTTCCGCGCCGAGGACACGACCGAAATCGACCGAACCATCGAGCGGCAACGGCTGATCTGGTCCGGGGCCAAGGTCGATGTCGATCGGGATTTCGTGATCCTGACCGTCGATCGGTTCAACACCACCGCCGCCTCGGTGGCCCGCAAGGAGGTCGAGCGCGCCCTGGACCAGTATCAGGGCCAGCCCACCGGGCTGATCCTGGACCTGCGCGGCAACCCGGGCGGCGTCCTGGAGGAAGCGACGGTGCTGGCCGACCTGTTCCTGGATGGCGGCAAGATCTTGCACAGCCGGGGCCGGGACGGCATCGAGGGCCGGGTGGAAATGGCCCTGGCCGGCGACATCACCCGCGGCTTGCCGATCGCGGTCCTGGTCGATGACGGGTCTGCGTCCGCGTCCGAAATCGTCGCAGCCGCCCTGATGGACCAGGGTCGGGCGGTGGTGATCGGCTCGAATACCTTCGGCAAGGGCTCGATCCAGCAGATTATCAAGCTGGACAATGACGGGGAGATCTACCTGACCTGGCAGCGGTTCCACGGCCCGGCCGGCTATACCGTGCATGAGCAGGGCGTGGTACCGACCATCTGCACCTCGGTGGCCGGGATCGATGACGGGGACGGGCTGGATGTCGATCGCTTCCTGGCCGCCTACCGGGCCGGCCAGCATGGCCCGCCCGCCCATATCGATGAGCTGCGGCTGGCCGCGAACAGCAGCCAACACGCCTTGGATCAGGTCCGGGAGATCTGCCCGTTCAAGCAGCACGATCCGGAATTCGACCTGGATGTGGCCAAGCGCCTGCTGTCCGATCAGATCCTGTACAACGCCGCCGTCGGGTCGGCGCCGCGCAACACCCTGGACCACCGGCCCGGGTGAACACAGCGCCGCCCGCCGGGCTTGACCCCGCCCGGGCATGACAATGCCAGCAAACAGAGTACC
>CAYNRD010000488.1:0-2361 GCA_964399515.1 uncultured Mycobacteriaceae bacterium
CGGCTTCATCAAGGCCGAGACCATCGCCTATGACGCCTATGTGGCGGCGGGGGGCGAACAGGGTGCCAAGGACGCCGGCAAGATGCGCCAGGAAGGCAAGGAGTATCTGGTCAAGGACGGCGACATCTTCCACTTCCGCTTCAACGTGTAGCGACCGCGCGCACCGTCGGCACCGGCAAAACCCGCTCGGGCGGAAAGATCAGGTACACATCGGTCCCCTTGCCCAGGGTGCTCTCGATCACCAGCCGGCCGCCATGCAGTTCGATGAAGGATCGGACCAGGGCGAGGCCAAGGCCGGCGCCGCCCTTGCCCTCCTCCTCCGCCGCCGCGGTCTGGACGAACGGGTTGGTGATCTCGTCCAGCGCCTCGGTCGGAATGCCGTCGCCGGTGTCGCATACGCCGATCACCGCGGCACCGTCCTCCGCCCGCCAGCAGCCGTTGGTGATCCGCCCGCCCTGGGGGGTGAACTTGATCGCGTTCGACAACAGGTTGATCAGCATCTGCTTGATGAGCCGCTGATCACCCTGCACGGCCAAGGTTTCATCCAGGCCACGGACGATGTCCTGCCCAGCCGCCGCCGCCGCCCCCGCGGCCAGGACCGTGGCCGAGCGGATCATCTGGGCCAGGTCGGTGTGTTCCTCGTTCAGGTCCAGCTTGCCAGCCTCGATCTTGGACAGGTCCAGCAGGTTGTTGATCATGGCCAGCAGCTGATAGGCGCTGGTGTTGATGTCGGAGACATATTCCCGGGTCCGGTCCCGGGTCATCTCATCATCCCGCAACTGCAGGACCAAATCGGAAAAGCCGATGATGGCGTTCATCGGCGTGCGCAGCTCATGGCTCATCTTGGCGATGAAGCGGGACTTCGCCTCGCTGGCCCGCTCGGCCTCAAGCCGGGCCGCGTCCGCCTGGGCATAGGCGCGGGCCAGCGCTTCCGAGGCCCCCTGCAGCGCGTCGGCCCGGGTCTTGGCGGCGGCACTGTCCCGCAGGGATCGGGACAGCGGGAACAACACCCCCAATAGCACCAGCGTGGCGAAGGCGTGGCTGCTCAACAGAATCATGTTGGGATGGGACAGGGGCAACGGGCCGATCACCGCCGCGACCGCCAAATTGCCGAAGCAGGCCGTTACGACCACCGCGTAAAACCCCTTCACCCATCGGGCGTCGTCATAGCGCAGCAACACCAGCGCGGCGCAATAGGGCAGCGACCAGGCGATGTGATGACCCAGATTGGTCTGCTCGACATGGGCGCTTTGCACCAATCCGGACAGCATGCCGAGGCCGAAATAGACCGCGAACGCACTGTGCAGCGTGGCCATCGGGATGGACGTGGCCCGCCAATAGGCAAGCGCGAACCCCCCGCACCCCAGCGCGTAGGCCGGTAACAGCCCGTATTCCAGGCTGGTAACCTGGCCGGCGTCATACAGAACCAGGGCATGGATCACCGTTGACACCATGGCGATCGCCAACAGGGCGGCGATCGCGGACCGGGGCCGTTTTCTGATTTCAGTAAGATCGATCATCCGGGTTGACTGCGCGGTGTGCCCCACGGCGTTTCCCCAACCCCCTGACACGGGCCAGCGTGGCTAATCCGCATGGCCCTAGGCCAGGTTATACTTTCAGTCAAAACCTTTACAAAAGGTTATGGGACGTCCGTGGACGACGAGATTGGGCCTGGGCCGCGCCCGCCGCAGCGCCCGGCCCGCCCGATCAGTGCAGCGCGCCGGCGGCACTGGGCGGGTCGGCACCGTCGTCATTGGCCGGGGTGAGACCGGCCGACGGGCCGATCGGCACGCCGTCGATGGCCAAATGCCCGTCGATCACGGTGACCGGCACGGTTTGGCCATCCAGCACCGTGCCCTCCAGGATCTTGGCCGCCAGCCGGTCTTGGAGGGTCTTCTGGATCACCCGCTTGAGCGGCCGGGCGCCATAGACTGGGTCGAAGCCTTGATTGGCCAGCCAGGTCTTGGCCGCGTCATCCAGCGCCAGGGTGATGGTCCGGTCGTCCAGCAGCGTTTGCAGCCGGGCCACCTGGATGTCCACGATCGCCCCCATGTGGCCGCGGCCCAGCCGGTGGAAGACGATCAGCTCATCCAACCGGTTCAGGAATTCCGGCCGGAAATGGCCACGCACCACCTCCAGAACCCGCTCCCGGGCGACGCTGTCGGGCTCACTGGTGTGGGCGGCCAGATGTTCGGAGCCCAGATTGGAGGTCAGCACGATCAGGGTGTTCTTGAAATCGATGGTCCGGCCTTGGCCGTCGGTCAGCCGGCCGTCATCCAAGACCTGCAACAGGGTGTTGAACACATCGGGGTGGGCTTTCTCCACCTCGTCGAACAGCACCACCTGGTAGGGCCGCCGGCG
>CAYNRD010000489.1:0-2359 GCA_964399515.1 uncultured Mycobacteriaceae bacterium
ATGACGACGCCCCCCTCGGCCATGCGGAGGTGGTGTTCACCGATGTGCGGGTGCCGGTGGACAACATGCTGCTGGGCGAGGGCCGGGGGTTCGAGATCGCCCAGGGGCGGTTGGGCCCGGGGCGGATTCACCACTGCATGCGCCAAATCGGCCTGGCCGAGCGGGCCATGGACGCCATGGTCGCCCGCGCCCATGGCCGCACCGCCTTCGGTCGGCCGCTGGCCGACATGGGCAAGCTGCGCCAGACCCTGGCCGAATGCCGGCTGATGATCGACCAGTGCCGGCTTCTGACCCTGCACGCCGCCCATAAGATGGACGTGTCCGGCAACAAGGCCGCCAAGGCGGAAATCGCCATGATCAAGGTGGCGGCCCCGCGCATGGCCTGCCGGGTGCTGGACGAGGCGATCCAGATCCATGGCGGTGCCGGCGTGTGCCAGGACTTCTTCCTGGCCCAAGCCTATGCCCATTCCCGCACCCTGCGCCTGGCCGACGGCCCGGACGAGGTGCATCTGGAAAGCCTGGCCCGCATGGAGTTGGGCCGGCCGGTCTAATCCACGCCGAGTCAGCCAAGGCTTGGTGGCCAGCCCGATCGGCTCGGCAGTTGCGACTCATTCGCACCGCGATGCCGATCCAGGAACGTTTCCGGAACACCCAACAGCCGCGATGGTGATCACAGCAATAATCGTCGTGACGGTGGCGTGAGGCGGGGCTGCAAAATCACCGCCTCCCGCCGGCCAGGGGGGGGCCCCGAACGGCGGGAGGGCGATGACCGCCGATAATCGTCGGCTGCTTGGAGACTTCTCAAATGATCTTTGATGAAAAATCCGCACGAGCCGGCCGTCGGTCACCCCAGGACCGGCTGGCCGGATCGAAACCCTGCCCGCGAAACACAACCCACACGCTCTGCCCCGCAGACTACCGGGATTGGCGGCGCGCGAATTGATCAATGTCAACTGTTGCTAACCTGGCGCAAGGGGGGTGGGAGATCAAGGGGAAAAATGCAAACGGTTCTCATTCTCGCACATTCGTATAGTTTTTACCCAATCATTGAAACAATCATGCGCTTTCGGCCAGGCGCCACCCGGTCTCCGCCAGGGTGATCGCCACCGCGCCGTACAGGCCAGCCCGGGCTGAAGCGGCGTTTCCCTGCAGGCCGCGGGCGTAGACGCCCTGGCAGATCGCCGCCAGCCGGAACAGGCTGAACGCCAGGAAAAACGTCCAATCCGGGATGCCGTCCCGGCCGACCCGCTCGCAATAGCGGGCCAGATAGGCCTCCTCCGAGGGTATGCCCAACGCGGCCAGGTCCAATCCCCGCAAGCCCTTGAGCGCCGGCTGGTCGGCGGGCAGGTAGTAGGGCATGCAATTGTAGGCCAAATCCCCCAACGGATGGCCCAGGGTGGACAGCTCCCAGTCCAGGACGGCGAGCACCCGGGGTTCGGTCGGGTGCAGGATCATGTTGTCCAGGCGGATGTCGCCATGGGCGATCGCGGTTTCCTCCGCAGCCGGCATGGCGTCGGGCAGCCAGGCGATCAACCGGTCCATGGCCGGGATCTCACCGGTCTTGGCGGCCTGGTATTGCTGGCTCCACCGCTTGATCTGACGGGCGACATAGCCTTGGGGCTTGCCGAAATCGGCCAGGCCGGCGTCGTGGATGTCCACCCGGTGAAGGTCCGCCAGGGTGTCGGCCATGGCCATGTAGACCGCGTTGCGCTCGGCCGGGCCGGACAGCTCCGGGCAGGCCGGCACCGGCAGGATCCGCCAGTCCAGGAAGTCCATGACGTAAAAACTGGTGCCGATCACGCCCGGATCCTCACACAGCAGATGCACGGCCGGCACCGGCACCGCCGTGGGCGCCAGCGCCTTCATGATCCGGAATTCCCGCTCGATCAGGTGGGCAGACGGCAGCAGGGCTCCGGGCGGCTTCTTGCGCAGGACATAGCGCCGGTGGGGCGTTTCCAGCAGGAAGGTCGGGTTGGACTGGCCGCCGTCGAACTGCCGGACCGAAAGCCCGTCCGCCGCGCCGGACAAGCCCTGATCGGCCAGATAGGCGGCCAGGGCCGCCTGATCGAACTGGTGTTCGGGGCGCACATCGCCGGTTTGGGTCATGGGGGCGGCCTCTCCCGGTCAGTGCAGCGCGTCGGTGATGGTTTGACCGCCATCGACCACGATCATCTGGCCGGTGACATGGCGGGCCGCGTCCGAGGCCAGGAACACCGCCACGGCACCGATATCCTCCGGCGCGCCGATCCGGCCGAGGGGCGTGCCCTGCTCCACCGCCTGGCGGCGGCGATCATCCTCCCACAATGCGCGGGCGAAATCGGTCTTGATCAGGCCGGGGGCGATGCAATTCACGCGGATA
>CAYNRD010000490.1:0-2352 GCA_964399515.1 uncultured Mycobacteriaceae bacterium
GATCGGTGTCGATGTGATGACCGAACCGTTCCCGGGCTTCCCGACCGACCTGCAGGCCCAGATGATGGCGCTGATGACCCGGTGTGACGGTGCCGCGATGATCACCGAGACCATCTTCGAGAACCGGTTCATGCATGTGCCGGAACTGGCCCGCATGGGCGCCGACATCACCGTGCACGGCGCATCGGCGCTGGTGCGCGGGGTCGGGCGCCTGCAGGGCGCGCCGGTGATGGCCACCGACCTGCGGGCCAGCGTGTCCCTGGTCCTGGCCGGTTTGGCCGCCGAGGGCGAGACGATCTTGAACCGGGTCTACCATCTGGACCGGGGGTATGAGCGGCTGGAGGAAAAGCTGGCCGGCTGCGGGGCGCTGGTGGAGCGCTTGAAGGGTGAGGCGGTGGCCTGAGCCCGCGGGCGGGACCCGGGGCCCGGGCTGGCCATGACCGCGCCGCTGCGTTTGCGCGCCCGGGACGGGGAGGATCTTCAGGTGCTGTCCGCCGCCCTGCAGGACGCCATCGTGCCGCTGTACGAAATGGCCTTCCTGAAACGGGAGGCGCAATTCGTCATGATGGTCAACCGCTTCCAGTGGGAGCGGCCCCGCGACCCCGGCGACGGCTTTGGCCATGACGAGGCGGACGCCACCCCGGGCGGCACGGCCCCCCATCACCGCTGCCATTGCGCCGTGCGGGTTCTGGGCGTGACCGGGGTGCGCAGCACGGCGTTGGACTTGGCCGACCGGGGCCGGTTCCACAATCTCTTGTCGGTGACGGCGGTCCAGGGCGGCATCGACCTGGCCTTCGCCGGCGGCGGCCAGATCCGCCTGGCCACACCCGTGATCGACGTTCTGTTGGAAGATCGGGGTGACCCCTGGCCCACCTGGCGGCGCCCCGATCACGGCACGCTGGAATAAGCGCGGGCGATCGCGTAAGTCCGGCGTTCGCAGATGTGTTCCCCATGGTCTCCGCCAGGAAAGGAGGGACGGCGTGCCCGACGCCGATACCGTACCGCGCCCCGATTCCGATCCGCTGGTGATCGCCGTGCCCAAAGGCCGCATCCTGAAGGAACTGCTGCCGGTGATGGCCCGCGCCGGCATCACGCCGGCGGCGGACTTCAACGACGATCGCCATCGCGGCCTTCGGTTTAAGACCAACCTACCCCATGTGGAGATCATCCGGGTGCGGTCCTTCGACGTGGCCACCTTCGTGCAGTTCGGCGCCGCCCAGCTGGGCGTGGCCGGCAGCGACGTGCTGATGGAGTTCGACTATCCGGACATCTACGCGCCCTTGGATCTGGGCATCGGCAAGTGCCGGCTGTCGGTGGCCGAGCCCCGCGACCGCGCCGATGATGATGATCCGGGCCGGTGGAGCCATGTCCGGATCGCCACCAAGTACCCCAATGTCACCAAGCGCCATTTCGAGAACAAGGGCGTCCAGGCCGAATGCATCAAGCTGAACGGCGCCATGGAACTGGCGCCCAGCCTGGGCCTGTGTCGGCGGATCGTCGATCTGGTCTCCACCGGCAAGACCTTGGAGGCCAACGGGCTGATCGAGATCGGCCTGATCGCCGAGATCACCTCGCGCCTGATCGTCAGCCGCCAGGCGATGAAGACCCGGCCCGAGCAGATGGCCGGCTGGATCGCCAAATTTCGGGAGGCGGTCGATGCCGTTCCGGCTTGAGGCGGGAACGGCGGCGTTCGCGGCCGATTTCGACCGGTTCCTGGCTGCCAA
This sequence comes from uncultured Mycobacteriaceae bacterium, assembly GCA_964399515.1. Taxonomy (GTDB): domain Bacteria; phylum Pseudomonadota; class Alphaproteobacteria; order DSM-16000; family Inquilinaceae; genus CAYNRD01. The sequence goes on from CAYNRD010000490.1 coordinate 1,725, forward strand.
GCGCGCGGTGGAACAAGACGTACGCGCCACCGTGGCGCAGATCATCGGCCAGGTGCAGGAATTCGGTGATGCCGCGGTCATCACCCTGACCGAACGGTTCGATCGCCAGCGCCTGACGCCGGACCGCCTGGCGGTGACCCGCTCGGACATGGACGCCGCCATGGCGGCCTGTGACCCGCAAACCCTGGCCGCCCTGCGCCACGCCGCCGAGCGGATCGAGGCCTTCCACCGGACCCAACGGCTCCCACCCCTTGCGTACACCGATACGGCCGGTGTCCGCCTGGGCGCGCGCTGGACACCGCTGGACGCGGTCGGCCTGTACGTGCCCGGCGGGTTGGCCAGCTATCCCAGTTCCGTGTTGATGAACGCCATCCCGGCCCGGGTCGCCGGCGTCGGGCGGGTGGCGGTCACCGTGCCGACGCCCGACGGCGCGATGAACCCGCTGGTGCTGGCCGCCTGCCGGATCGCGGGCGTGGGGGAGGTCTATCGCTTCGGCGGCGCCCAGGCGATCGCGGCGCTGGCCTACGGCACGGCGACCGTGCGCCCGGTGGATAAAATCACCGGCCCCGGCAATGCCTATGTGGCCGAGGCCAAGCGCCAGGTGTTCGGCCATGTGGGCATCGATATG
>CAYNRD010000491.1:0-2347 GCA_964399515.1 uncultured Mycobacteriaceae bacterium
CGGCCGTGTTGCAGGGCCACCATGACAATTACGACATCGATTTGATGCGCGGCCTGATCGAGGCGTCGGCCGAGGTCACCGCCACCGATCCCGACGGACCCCACAAGATCTCCCACCGGGTGATCGCCGACCATCTACGCGCGTCGGCGTTCCTGATCGCCGACGGGGTGCTGCCCGCCAAGGACGGCCGCGGCTATGTGCTGCGCCGGATCATGCGCCGGGCCATGCGCCATCTGCACATGATCGGAACCCGGGAGCCGGTCATGCACAGGCTGGTGCCGGCTCTGGTCAAGCGCATGGGTGACGCGTTCAGGGAATTGGCCCGGGCCGAGGCGCTGATCGCCGAGACGGTCAAGCTGGAGGAAACCGGCTTCAAGGCGACCTTGGACCGGGGCTTGAAGCTGCTGGCCGAGGAGGGCGACCGGGTTCCCCAGGGCGGGGTCCTGGACGGGGAGGTGGCGTTCCGCCTGTATGACACCTATGGCTTCCCGCTGGATCTGACCCAGGACATGCTGCGCGGCCAGGACAAGGCCGTCGACGAGGCCGGCTTCGCCGCCGCCATGGACCGCCAGCGGGCCCAGGCCCGCAAGGCCTGGGCGGGATCCGGGGAGGCGGCGACCGATCAGGTCTGGTTCAGTCTGCGCGAGGCGGTCGGCGCCACGGAATTCCTGGGCTATGACAGCGTGACGGTGGGCGCGGTGGTCACCGGGTTGGTGGTCGGCGGCCAGGCGGTCGAGGCGGCGGAGGCCGGGGCGGAGGTGGCGGTAGTGGTCAACCAAACCCCGTTTTATGGCGAGTCCGGCGGTCAGATGGGCGATGCCGGCCGGCTGGTCGGCCATGCCGGTGCGGTGGTCGATATCCAAGACACGCAGAAGAGGCTGGGCGATCTGTTCGTGCATCTGGGCCGGGTGGCCGAAGGCACCCTGCAGGTGGGCGAGGCGGTCGATCTGGCGGTGGACGCCGACCGCCGGCGCCACCTGCGTGCCAACCATTCGGCGACCCACCTGCTGCACGAGGCGTTGCGCCGCAAGCTGGGCGACCACGTCACCCAGAAGGGCAGCCTGGTGGCGCCCGACAAGCTGCGCTTTGACATCAGCCACCCCCAAGCCCTGGCCGCCGAGGACATCGCCTGGGTCGAGGGCGAGGTGAATGCCCGCATCCGGGAAAACGCCGCCGTGACCACCCGGCTGATGACGCCCGACGCCGCCATCGCCGAGGGGGCCATGGCGCTGTTCGGCGAAAAATACGGCGAGACGGTCCGGGTGGTGTCCATGGGGGCGGGCGAGGGCGGCCGGCCCTATTCCTTGGAGCTGTGCGGCGGCACCCATGTCGCCCGCACGGGCGATATCGGCGCCTTCCGGCTGGTGGCCGAAAGCGCCGTGGCGGCCGGGGTCCGGCGCATCGAGGCGGTCACCGGTGATGGTGCCGCCGCCTATGCCCACGCCCGGGAGGGGTGGCTGGCCGAGGCCGCGGCGGTTCTGAAGGCCACGCCGGCGGAGGTGCCGGCCCGGGTCCAGGCCCTGATGGACGAGCGCCGGCAGCTGGAGCGGCAGCTGGCGGAGCTGCGGCGCAAGCTGGCCACCGCCGGCCCCGGCACCGGGGCGGTGGCGCCCAAGGAGGTCGATGGGGTCAAGCTGTTGGCCCAGGTGGTCGAGGATTTGCCCGCCAAGGAGCTGAAGCCCCTGGTCGACCAGTTGAAACAGGGGCTGGGCAGCGGCGTGGCCTGCGTGATCGCCGGCGGCGCGGGCAAGGCCTCGATCGTGGTTGGCGTCACCGAGGATTTGACCGGCCGCATTTCGGCCGTGGATCTGGTCCGCGCCGGGTCCGAGGTTCTGGGCGGCAAGGGCGGCGGCGGCCGCCCGGACCTAGCCCAGGCCGGCGGCAGTGATTTCAACGCCGCCCCCCGAGCGGTGGATGCGGTCGAACAGCGCCTGCGCGCGGCCCTGGCCGGCTGATCCTGCCGGCCCGCGCCCGCCCACGCCCGCCCACGGAGGAGACCCAAAGCCCATGTCCGCCCGCTTCGAAGGCACCCAGGATTATGTCGCGACCGAGGATTTGCGGGTGGCGGTCAATGCCGCGATCACCCTGGAGCGGCCCTTGCTGGTCAAGGGTGAACCCGGCACCGGCAAGACGGTCCTGGCCCACCAGATCGCCAAGACCGCGTCGGCGCCGCTGATCGAATGGCACATCAAATCCACCACCAAGGCCCAGCAGGGCTTGTATGAATATGATGCGGTCTCGCGCTTGCGGGACAGCCAGTTGGGCGACGAGCGGGTGCGCGACATCGCGAATTACATCAAGCGCGGCAATTTGTGGGAGGCGTTCGAGAGCCCGGAGCGGCCGGTGC
>CAYNRD010000492.1:0-2345 GCA_964399515.1 uncultured Mycobacteriaceae bacterium
TCGAGGTCGATGCCGTCTCCGGTGTGGAGAACGCCACCGGTTCGGGTGCGGCGGAAGCCTTGAGCGGCAGCAGCGCCGCCAACGTGCTGGACGGCCAGGCCGGTGTTGACTTGCTGGCCGGTGGCGGCGGCAACGACACCCTGATCGGCGGCGCCGGCAGCGACGCGCTGAACGGCGGTTCCGGGGCCGCCACGTTCGTGTTCACCGTCGGCGATGCCGGTGACAACACCATCACGGACTTCACCGCCGGGACCGACATCCTGTCGGTGATCGGCGGCACCTTCGCCGATGTGAGCATCAGCGCCGGGACCACCGGTGCCGTGGTCGATTTCGGCGACGGGCAAACCGTGACCTTGTCCGGCGTGGCGGCCGCGGCCGTGACCGAGGCGGACTTCACCTTCGCCTAAGGCATGTGCCGGCCGATGCCATGGGGCGGCCCCGGGGGCACCACCTCCCAGGGCCGCCCGCATGGCGGTCACGATGCGCCCATGGATGCGCTTGGGACGGCCCCGATGCGGCCAATGGCGGCGGGGAGACTCAGCGCTAGCGCGGCGGATAGGTCCGTCAAGCGGCCGAAGCAGTAAATTCATTGCGCCGGACGCTCACGGCACATCATAAAAATTTCATGATCTGTATACAGTTAAAGTGAGTGTTTGGGTTGCTATACGAACATGGCTGGTGGATAGAGTGGCGCTATTGGACAGTGGTGTCGGCGGTGCTTGACGCCCGGTCCAAACCCCTTGCCGCTTTTCCTCCGCATCTGGGCGCTTGCCGGTCTTGAACCGATTCCCGTCATGACGCGGGCCGGGTGGTCGGCACCAGGGGTCACCTAGAAGCTGTAACGCGCTGCGCGGTCAATACAGCCGCCATTCCCATTCTGTTCGGCCGGCGTCTTCACGGGCATCCCGTGGGCGCCCCGGCCGCAAATTCGTATTCGATCGATCGAGAAGGACGCTTCCATGACCACCACATTGACCTTGACCACGCCCGAGGGCGGCACCGGTGCCGTGAACCTGTCGACGGGTCTGTCCATCACGCTGCCGCCCGAGGGCGGCATTGATGTGACGACCATCTCCGGCATCGTCGACGTGGTCGGCACGGCCGAACCGGAAGTCATCGTCGGGGACGCGGCCGCCAACAGCCTGTCGGGTGAAGGCGGCGACGACATCGTCTCCGGCGGCCTGGGTGACGACACGGTGGCCGGCGGTGCCGGCGTTGACACCGTCATCGGCGGTCTGGGCAGCGATACGGTCGATTTCTCCGCCGAAACCGGCCCGGTGTTCGCCGATCTGTCCGAGGGCATTTCCGGCGAGGTCACCGTGCTGGCGGACGGCACCACCGACCTGCCGGAATTCGGCGCCGAGGGCGTGACCTTCACCCTGGATGCCGGTGTCAGCCGGATTTCCAACCAGGTGGTCAACGCGGCCGCCGTTCCGGACCTGCCGGACCAGGACATCGACGTGTTCACGATCGTGATCCCCGAAGGCTTCGTCTTGGAAGCCCTGGTCCTGTCCGAGTCCTTCTCCGCCGATGACCTGGGCTTCGCCGCCGTGCAAGAGGGTGACGCGTTCACGGTCGATCTGGGCGCCCCGCCGGAGGAGGTGGACACCGCCTCGCTGCTGGGCCTGGCCAATTTCGGCTTTGGCGACGCCCCGAACGCGGAGACCGGCACCAACATCCTGCCGGCCTTCGGCGCGGGTGGCGGCCTGCTGCCCGAGGAGGCGTTCATCGGGTTCGACGGTGAGGACGGCCTGCCGGCCGGGACGTTCACCTTCCTGTTCCAGCAGCTGGGTGGGTTGCCGATTGATTTCACCCTGGATTTCGTCGTCACCAGTGTCGATGGCAGTGCTGATGCCACCGACACCCTGATCACGGTCGAAAACGTCACCGGCGGCGCCGGCAGCGATGCCCTGTTCGGCGATGCCGGCGCCAACGTCATTGATGGCGGGGCGGGCACCGACTTCTTGTTCGGCAATGGCGGTACCGACCTGTTCATCACCGACGGGATCGACAACATCGAGGGGTCCACCGGCACCGATACCATCGACCTGTCGGCGGCCACCGCCGGTGTCATCTTCGACCTGGATGTCGAATCCGCCGGCCCGGTCGGGACTCCCGGTCAAAAAGGCGGGTTTCTGGATGCGCCGCCGGCCGCCGGCGGCTCTGTGCTGTTCGACCTGATCGACATCGAGAACGTCATCGGCACCGGGTTCGACGACGTCCTGTTCGGCAACAACGAGGCCAATGACCTGGACGGCGCGGCGGGCGACGACCTGTTCCACGGCTTTGGCGGTGCGGACACCTTCGACGGCGGCGAAGGCGCCGACACGGTGGTGTTCACCGCC
>CAYNRD010000493.1:0-2341 GCA_964399515.1 uncultured Mycobacteriaceae bacterium
GGCGCCCGAGAACAGCCTGGGCGGCATCGAGGCCGCGCACGCCCTGGGCGTGGCCATGGTCGAACTGGACGTGCGCCTGACCTTGGACAAGCGCGCGATCCTGGCCCATGACGACGATTTGAGCCGGGTGGCCGGATTTCCGATCACGGTATCGCAAAGCTTCGAGGCCAGCCTGCTGCAAGTGGCGATCGGCGCCCGGGACGGGGCCGATTTCCCGGGCGAGCGGGTGCCGCGCCTGATCGACGCCCTGGTGCTGTGCGCGGAGCTGGGCCTGCGGGTCAATCTGGAGCTGAAGGCCGATGCCGGTGATGTGGCGGCCCTGGTGGCGGTCACGGTGGAGACGGTGGCCAATTTCTGGCCCCGCGGCGTGGCGCCGCCGGTGATCTCCTCCTTCTGGCCGGGGGTGCTGGCCGACCTGCGGCGGGCGGCCCCGCACCTGCCGCGCGCACAGCTGTTCTGGGACCGGGACGCCCCATGGCTGACCGACGAATTCGGCGGCTGGCAATCGGTGGTGGCGCTCACCGACCCCGTGACGGTCAACCTGTCCCGCCGCCAGGAAACCCCGGACAGCCTGGCGGCCGTGGCGGCGGCCACCGGGCTGCCGATCCTGGTCTACACGGTCAACGATCCGGAGGAGGCGAAGGCGTGGTGGCGCGCCGGGGCCACGGGCCTGTTCACCGACCGGCCGGACCTGCTGTTGCCCCGGGTGCCCGGATGACCGACCCGCCCGCCGCGACCGACTTCGACCGCTTTCTGGCGCCGGGGGAAACCGTGCTGTGGCAGGGCCGGTCCCATCCGGGCCTGGCCGCGGCTCGGAACCTGCTGATGGCGTTGACCGGCATCGCCGCCGGGCTGTTTGTGGCCTTCGGCGCCCTGGGCGGGGCCCGGGCCGGCGTGGCGCCCGGCTTCATCCTGCTGCAATTGTCCATGCTGATCATCTGTGCCGGGGTGGCGCTGATGCCGGTGACCGCGTGGGTGATGGCGAAGTCGCGTCGGTTCGCGATCACCCAAGGGCGGATTCTGATCCGCAAGGGCGGTCTGATCGCACCCAGAGTGCAGGCGATCGCGCTGAACACCATCCGCACCGCCGACCTCAGGCGCCTGCGCAGTGGCCCGGCCGATCTGGTGCTGATCACCGGCCCCTCCCGGATGCTGTCCTTTTGGCGGCGGGTGGTGGTCTTGGACGGCATCGAGAATGGCGAGGCGGCCCTGGCGCTGGTCCAGGAGCATATGCCGGACTGACCGGGAGCCAGCACCGATGGCCAAGATCGACCCGACACTGGTCAAGGCGCCCTTGGACCTGCGCGGTGGCGAGGGCGTGGATACCGGCCGGTTTCGGCCGGCGGCAACGCCCCTGACCGCCCAGGAACTGGCCCGCATGCGGCGGGACCGGCTGGCCAAGCTGCGCCGGGAACTGGCCCGGCGGGAGCTGGCCGGCATCGTTCTGTTCGACCCGATCAACATCCGGTATGCCTGCGACGTCACCAACATGCAGGTCTGGGTGCTGCACAACGCCGCCCGCTACCTGTTCGTCGCCACCGAAGGCCCGGCGGTGCTGTTTGATTTCCACCGCTGCGAACATTTGGCCGAGGGCGTCGAAACATTGGATGAGGTGCGCGGCGGCACGCCGTTCTTCTATTTCAATTCCGGTCCGCGCGTGCGGGAGCACGCCCGGAAATGGGCGGCGGAAATCGCCGATCTGGCCCGGGCGGCCGGCGGGCGGGCGCCGCGCATCGCCCTCGACCGGGCGGAGATGATCGGCGTCGTGGCCCTGGAGGCCCAGGGGGTGATGGTCGATCCCGCCGGCCAGGACGTCCTGGAGGTGGCCCGGGAGATCAAGACGCCGGAGGAAATCAAGGCCATGCGCGTGGCCATGGCCACCGCCGAGGCGGGATGCCGGGCGATGCATTCGGTCCTGCGGCCTGGCATGACCGAAAACGAACTGTGGAGCGTGCTGCACCAGGTCAACATCGCCCATGGCGGCGAATGGATCGAAACCCGCCTGCTCGCCTCTGGGGCCCGCGCCAATCCCTGGTACCGGGAATGCGGCGATCATCCCCTGGGCGACGGGGACTTCGTCGCCTTCGATACCGACCTGATCGGCAATTACGGCTATTGCGCCGATATCTCGCGCACCTGGCTGATCGGCGGCGGCAAGCCCAGCGGCGAGCAGGCGACCCATTTTGACCTGGCGACCGAACAGATCGCCCACAACACGGCGCTGCTGAAACCGGGCCTGAGCTTTCGGGACTTCACCGAACGGGCCTGGCCGATCCCAGAGGCCTATCACCCCAACCGCTACACCACCCAGTTCGCCACCGCGGTGGGGGTAGGCATCGCA
>CAYNRD010000494.1:0-2339 GCA_964399515.1 uncultured Mycobacteriaceae bacterium
ACCTCCAGTTCTTCGACGCCCACGTCGAGACGATGACCGGCGACGAGACCTGGACCAGCAAGGCCAAATACACCCACACCGTCGAAGGGGACGCCACCCTCACCGTCAAGGGCACGCTGACCATCTCGGTCGCCGGCAACCTGACCATCGAGGGCGACAGTGCTGTGACCCTGAAATCCGGCGGTGCCATGACCATCGACTGCGGCGGGGCGCTGAGCGTCAAATCCGCCACCGGGACCACCCTCAAGGCGGGCACCAGCCTGGCGGCCCAAGCCGGTACCGGCCTGGACCTGAAAGGCGGCACCACCGCCAGCCTGAAGGGCTCGGCCTCGGGCACCATCGACGGCGGCGGCATGCTGACCGTCAAGGGCGGCTTGGTGAAGATCAACTGACCGCCCCATGGCCGAAGCCGACCGCCATACCCGCCGCAGCCTGGATCCGGAGACCGGACAGCCGATCCTGGAGGCCCAGATGTTGGGCGAGGTCCTGGATGGGGTGTTCGTGGCCTATGACCCGCCCGGCGCCAAGATCCGCGAAGCGGTCTACAGGCTGGGCGCGCTGGAGGGGGAGGCGATCGATTACGATGATCAGGGCCGGGTCGCCGCCCGCACCACCTTCCGGAACGGGGTCGCCGACGGGCCGGCCAGCCTCTACCAGGACGGGGTCCTGGTCACCCGCATGACCCTGAAGGCCGGCAAGCTGCATGGGGCCATGGAAACCTTCGACGCCGCCGGCCAGCGCCTGGCCACCGCCCACTACAAGGAAGGCAAGCGCCACGGCCCCCAGGAGGTGCTGGGGCCCGCCGGTCACCCGGCCCTGCGCGCCGAATTCCAGGACGACCTGGCCCATGGCCGCCACGACCTGTTCGACGAGGAGGGCCGGCGGCTGAAGATCACGCATTTCCAGGCCGGCAAGAAGGCCGGCTTGGAGATCACCTTCCAGGACGGGCGGGAGAAAACCCGGGTGACCCACCAGCCCAAGGCCGACACGGCGCCGGAGGGCGAAACGCCGCCCTGGTGGCGCTACTACTTCAAGGGGTGACGGGGGTCCGGCGGCGCCATCCCCGCCGGCCGGCGCTTACGGCTTCTTGACGGCGCTGCCCTGCAGGGCTTCCAGGATCAGGCGCACGGCCAGGCGGCTGGTGATGCCGTCATGGTCCCAGGCCGGAGAAACCTCGACCAGGTCCATGCCGCCCAGGCCGGCCTTGGACACCTCCTGCACGATGGCGATCGCCTCCCGCGCGGTCAGCCCGCCCGGGGTCGGCACGCCCGTGCCGGGGGCATAGGCGGCGTCCAGGCTGTCGATGTCGTAGGTCAGGTAGATGCCGTCGGTGCCGGCCCCGGCCAGTTCCGCCGCCTTGCGGCCGATCGCCTTGGCCCCCTGGTCCATCACATCCTCGATGGTGAACAGGTGGATGCCCCGGTCCCGGATGTATTGCAGTTCGTTCTTGGGGTTCATCCAGCCGCCGGGGCCGACGATGACGATCTTGGTGGGGTCGAAGCCGCAATCCACCGCCCTTGTGATCGGGCAGCAATGGCTCAATTCCTCACCGCCCACGTCCAGGGCGGTGTCGAAATGGGTATCGACCAGCACCAGGCCCGGGTTCTTGTACACCTGCTTGAAGGCGCGCACCGCCGAGATGGTGATCGAATGGTCGCCGCCCAGCATCACCGGCATGGCACCGCCCTTGAGGATCTGGGCCAGCATCGCCTCGGCGATGTCGATGGTCTTCTGGGCCGAGCCAGGCACCACCGGCACGTCGCCGCAATCGGCCAGGGTATAGTGATCGGCCAAATCGACCTCGGTCGAGGCGTTGAACAGGGAGAATTGGTCGGACGCCTCCCGGATGGCGCGCGGGCCGTAATTGGTGCCCGTGCGGCTGATGCACATGGCATCCCACGGGAAGCCCAGGACGGCGGCGGTGACGCCAGCGGCCTTGATCGCGTCCGCGTTGGCGGCGATCTGCGGCAGGCGCATGAAGGTGCCGCCGGTGCCGGCGTGCAGCAGGCCGTTGATGGCGTCGGCGCTGAAAATCGGGGATTCGGGGGCCATGGCGGTCGTCTCCTGGTAAAGTAAGGATGTTTCCGACAATCGTCACTGGGAGCGGGGGGGCGGGAAAAGAGTGCCTTGGGTCACCCCCCTTGCGGCTGGCCGCCGGTTCTTTTTCAATCCCCCCTGTCCGCCACGACCCTTCGAGAGCCCATGCCCCCCGACGACGCCCCACCGCGCTTGGCCCTGGCCCAGGTCCGGCCGATCTCCTGCGACCCCGCCGCCCCGCTGGCCCCGGCGGACCGGTTGGCGCGCCAGGCCGCCGGTGCGGGGGCGGCGATGCTGGTCCT